>CAIYUY010000212.1 GCA_903929485.1 uncultured Desulfuromonadales bacterium | reverse complement strand
TATCGATTTTCCGTTCATGGTTCGACAGGCTCACCACGAACGGAAAATAAGGCGGTTATTAAACCTGAATCCGTTCGCCCTGAGCTTGTCGAAGGGTGAACGGGTTTCTGTCGGGTATGTTCTTTGTCGCGAATCACCTAAGAGCTATGACTGACGACAGCACAGTGGCATCGAGTGTCGAGGGGGAGCCCATGGAAGGTGGCGCGGTTTCCGGGCAGTGTACACGGCCGGAGCAACCACAACAACGCCTGACGTTGCTCCCCCTGGTTGCGTTCTGCGTGGCGATCTCGCTGGCTGCGTCCATGACAACCCTCTACATCTATGACCTCTGGTATGCCCAGAAGATCGTGGCCGTGGATCTCAAGGGGTACATCGCCCAGCAGCGGGACAACTACCTGGCCGGCAAGCTGAACGATGACGAACTGAAGCGTAGCTTCGATCATCTGGAGCGGATCATCACGACCATTCCCCGTAACCGGGTGGTCATCATGGGTGACGCGGTGGTGCGCAATGCCGAAACCATTAAACCTTGAGTTCGGAAACTGGCGGCTCTGGCTGGCGCTCGCCGCCCTGCTGGTGGCCGGGACGTTGCTCCCCTCCAGGATCAGCGTCACCCTCACCCCTTCCCTGAAGCATCGGCTCTACTGGCTGGTCAACTCCCCGGAGCGGGTGGGAAGGGGGGATTACGTGCTGTTCCAAGGCAGGGATCTTACGTCACGGATGGGGGTGTCGAAGACGGAGGAGATGCTGAAGATCGTCGGCTGCAACGAGGGAGACATCCTTGCCGTCACCGGGGAGAAGAAGTTCTTCTGCAACGGTGAGTACCTGGTCCGGGCCAAGGATCTCTCCCTGAAAGGGGTCCCCTTGCGGTATTTCGTCTTCAACGGGACGATTCACTGAGGTGGCTTCTGGGGACGGTTCTTCTTCGTCGCCCTGGTGCTTTCCGCCTTCTGGGTCGGAGTGCGACAGCGGAATCCGACTTTGGCCGCCGTCTGTCTGCTGTTGGCGGCACTGCTCGCCTATGGCGGCGGGATCATGAATCTGGTCCAGACATTTACAAAGATCGGGATGTGAAGAGGGCGCCCCACGTCAAAAGCAATTTAACAGGGATGGACAGGATGTTCAGGGCAACTTCTTTCTTCGGTTAAAAATACAGGGTCTTACATTGATTTCGTCCTGTTCATCCTGTACATCCCTGTTAAACCTGGAAAAGCAGTTGCACGCGGAGACGCGGAGAAAACCAAACGAAATAAGGTGATTACAGAGGTACAACCTTTGATCGGATCGGTGCATACGTCATGTGATGTAATGTCTTGAATTTCTCCGCGAACTCCGTATCTCCGCGTGAGTAATTGCCGTTTTTAAGTTAAAAGCCGTCGGTTTTCTCCGTGTCTCCGTGGTGAAAGTTTTTCCAAGTCAGGTGTGAAAACCATGTCGAAGGAACAGGGCAACACAACGCCGGAGATCATGCCGGTCCCCCAAAGCAATGAGATCCACCCCCGTGGACTCCTGGATGCGATCTCCTACATCGATCAGAATTTCGCCAACGAACTGGGCGGATGCATGATCAAGTCACGCTTTCTCACCACCAAGCAGCGGTTGGAGTTCATGGAGGTGGGCTTTCGCAGCTCCTTCGCCTCGGGGATTGTCTCGGCGCTCCTGACCCCCATCGCCATGGTTGCCGGGCAACGATCCGAGATTACCGAAGATCAGTTCGTCCAGTTGTCCCAGCAGGGGGCGGCGGTGATCAGCACCAGGTCAGGTGGCGGGATTACAGGGAGCGTACGGGCTGATGGCGGGGTAAAGGCGGATTATTCCAGCTCGGAAGTAGTCGGAACCAGGGTTGAATCCAGGCAGAATCTGGCCGGCAGCGCGGCGTCTCAGGAATTCAAGGAAGGAAGGTCCATTGATGCCGGAACAGCGGCCACGACGATCGCAGTTGGTCAGGGGGCGTTACATGAAACGGCAATGACCGTTGGCGACGTTGCGTCGGTTACAGCGCCGAATCGGACTGAGTAGCGGTGAACCGAGGAGTTTGAATTCGGCATGTGTCGCGGTTTTCAATAGTAGAAAAATAATAAAGGTGAAAACTGATGATTTGTGATATGTTTCCAAGATTATCCGTACCCATGGCATGTTAGCTACACGTTGTTTCTTGAAAAGTGAAAAATGACCAAACGTCAATCAAATAACCCCAAACGGCGAGTCGCACCTCCCGGCGAGTTAGATCTGCTGGAGGTCGAACGTCTTGTTGCCGAAACATGTTATGTCGGGAGTGCATTGCATAAACAATATCCCGGCAATTATGGATTTCATCCTCCTGTTAACCCTCGCCCTCACAAATCGCTCTGCGACGACGTGAGATCGATACCACTGGAGGAAGCCCGTCGCCTCTTTGAGTCCGGGATAAGACGAGGAATGGTCAGTACCTGCAGGCAAGGAGATTTGCCGAAATATATCTGGTGCGTTGACGATAACGGTGAAGTGTATGAGGCGAAGATAGGCATTGACGGGTATCATGGCTATCGGTTAAACGATGAAAACGAATCTGCCATGCGGAAAATAATAGTGCGGGAATGGAATGCAAGATGAGTGACCTGAATTTCTCTATAAAGTGGGAACGCCTGGATGAAGGGACAGTAGAGGAGCGCGCATGCTTTGGGATGCTCGTAGCTCATTGCTGCGACATTTACCTTACGGAAGGTTTGGATTCTTATGTCGATTGCAGCAGAAAAGGACCTCTTGTCTCGGGTTATCACTTTGCCGAATGGATTGCCTGGAATTGGTGGCGACTTACAACTGAGCCAAAACCGTTAAATTCGAAACCGGAGTGGGACTTGGCCCACCGGATGTCAACCATCGGAGATGGTTACCTATGGCCTCATATTACTATTTACTCGGATCGCGAACGTACTGTTCTTATCGCGAAACCAACCCAGTCACAGCGGGGGGCGTCTTTTCGTTTCACTACCGACATGTCATTCGTTGTGCCTACGATACAATTTGAATCCGCAGTTGATCGCTATCTTGGTCAAATACAAAGTCAGTTGAGGTTGAAGTCGATTCCCTCAACGAATCTTGACAAAATATGGGAGGAACTACAAGCAGAGAGAGCCGACGTTGATATGACTGCTCGACGACGGTTGGAGGCTTTACTCGGTTTAGACCCGGACGAGGACGATTCTGCATTCATTGAGCAACTTCTTACTGATGCGTCTTACCTTGGGCAGGATGCCATTCAGGAAATCGCGGCGGATCATCAGGGTCGTATCGTTCAAAATGCATCGAGCATCAAGGAGTTGGCGTCGAGGATCGGCTCTTCGATGTCTCCCGTGGATATGGTGTCGCTGACAGGATTTGATCCACCCCAGCGAGACAAAGTAGCCGCATGGCGTCTTGGATATAGGGCCGCTCAAGTTTTGCGTGAGCAACAAAAGCTGGGCCATGATCCTTTGAGTAACCGTCGTCTTGCCGAACTAAGTGCCGTTTCTGATAAAGTTCTGGACCCATCCGAGAATGCCTTTTTTTCGTTTTGCATTGATGATGAGTCGGGCAAATCCGGAAAATTAGTGCTGCGTTCAAAATGGGAGAGTGGTCGACGTTTTGATCTTGCACGACTGTTGGGAGATCGTTTGACAAATGGGCTGCATGAACGCCTTCTTCCCGCAACGCAGACGTATACCTATCGTCAAAAGCTTCAGAGGGCTTTTGCGGCAGAGCTTCTTTGTCCGTTTGATGCGTTAGAGGAAAAACTTCGTGGCGACTATTCGAGTGAAGCTCGTGAGGATGCTGCTCATCATTTCAGTGTCTCAGAGCGTACTGTGGCGGCCATGCTTGTAAATCATGGCCGGCTTGATAGAGACTGCATGTTTAGAGATTTAGAAGCGTTGGATGTTGTCGTAGCAGATGGATACAGCGATTTGTTTAAAGCACAAGCGTAGCCGTTGCAGTTAGAGAAGTCATGCACCAACCTTCCTTTTCTATTGATAGAGAGCGCTTGCTTCTATCGGATATTTTTTACCTGCTCGCTTTGCCCACTCCCTCAGTTTTGACATTTCCTCATCATACGAGAACGTGGCGTTAAATTGGAACGTCGCGCTTCCATGTCGCCGGGCCGCTTGCTCCGGATCGGTAACTATCTCCTGGAGTTCATCGCACATGGTATCAAGTTGTCGTAATGGCTCATTCAATAACGACCAACATAAATCTCGCCCTGTCTGAAGGAGCGTATCGCCACGGATTTCCCACAGAGATCGTTTGGCGCTCACGATGGTTGCAAGGGCTGGTCGAAACAGGCGAAGGCCCGTTCCAGATCTTGAGCTGTCGTCTGTTCGTCGGCAATGACAATCCCCAGGTTATTCAGCGCCCCGCCGCCGCCAGTTGAGAGTCGTCAGTTTTCGGTAATTTTTTCCCGTCATAAAATCGCTGTTATGAAAAATATATCCGTCTTGACCGATTTTAACCTTTAATGAGACTGTAACCGGGCATTTTTAAAAGTGTAAAGGGTGGTGGTCAGGAGTGCGGGTGGGGGGTGATTTTTTGTCGGGTTGTCTGACTCCAGCGAGGGGTGGGATGAAAATCAAGGGTAAAGAGTGAAGGGGGAAAGGTGGTCCCTGAGCGTAGTCGAAGGGATGTTGAAAGGAAGTGAATATGTGAACTACAGTCCCTCAACCCACATTGTTCCACCTCCTTTCTATTGTTGTTGTGGTGGGTGCGTGGTAAAATACCAGCGAAACTCTCTATTGACTTTGATGAGTATGCTCAGGAAGAGATAGGCGATAACTTTGTGATGGGGAGAGTGAAGTAGGTTATGCCGAAGGTGTGAGGAGAGGAGAGCACCATGTTGACAGTCAATATTAATGATCCGTGGGTAGAAGAGCATCTGACAGTGGCCGCAGCAGAGCGCCACCAGAGTCCGGAAGAATTCATGCGTAACGTCATTGCCGAATATCTGGAAGATCAAGAAGACTATCGTGATGCCGTGGCGGCAATGCAGGACCCCAGCCCAAGCATACCGCTGGAAGAAGTCATGAGGCAATATGGTCTGGAACATTGAATTAAGACCTGCTGCCAAGAAAAATCTGGATGGACTTGACCCGCAAATTGCCAAGCGTATCCTGAAGTTTCTTTATGACCGGGTAGGGACAGCAGAGGACCCGCGGACCATCGGTAAATCCCTGACTGGAGTTTTGGGCGACTACTGGAAATATCGAGTTGGAGATTACCGGATCATTTCTGAAATATCCGACAAGACAATAACGATCAGCGTTGTCAAAATCGGCAACCGCCGCGAAGTATACCGATAACCCACCCTATCGATAGAGGGAGAGAGGAGAACACCCCAAAACATCATAACAGGGCACGTTGAGCCCTATGTAAAAGACACACCCGAAAAATACTGCTACAAATCATATAGTTATAAAACCATATGGTCCTCGCCTTCGCACCAGCCGGAAAAAAGATTCACTGATTATTCAAGCGGTTTTTACTTGTTTCCACTCCCCCCCTTCCCGGACCTCTCAGATAATTCCCCTACTGACCTACGGCAGTGGTACCAGGATTGCGCAAATCCGGGGGGGGCTGGGGTCAGAGGGGGCTGGGGTCAGGATTGATGATTGCAAGATGATAGTATATTCACCGTTTTAAAAAATCTTGGCTCAAGTTGCAATGTCGCAATCCTGACCCCGGCTCCCCGTGATAAAAACGCTGTGATGGGAAATATATCTGTGATGACTGCCAACCCCATGGCAGTCATCTGTGAAATTAATAGCCCTGGGATGAATAAACGAAGGAGATGGCGTTTGATGCCGGCTGTGAATGTGTCCTTTGAGACTCTGGGGTGCAATTG
>CAIYUY010000211.1 GCA_903929485.1 uncultured Desulfuromonadales bacterium | reverse complement strand
TCAACGGCGCCGTCCGGGCGCTGGAGGAAGAGCTTGCCGACTCCACCGCCACGGTGACGGTATCGGCGGCCAATCCCATGATCGCCCTTGCCCCGCGAAAGCCGGCCAAGTCCAGGCATGACAAAGATAAAGGGGAGTCGGGAAAAGAGAAGAAAGAGCGGAAAAACAGGGAGAAATAAAAGCGGGATCGCTACTGAAAGCTACATTGTACAAAAAAGCCCGCTTTCGCGGGTTTTTTTGCGTGTTCAATGCAGGATGAAATCGGCGCCAATTGGAATCGTCCGGGGAATCAGCACTCCGACCCGGGAGTGGAACGGATCATTCCGGGCGGTCCGCTGCAGTGTTATTACCTCCGACGTAGTGAGATTGGTTCCCTCCTGGAGGATCAGCACCCTGCTGCCGCTAAGGATATCCCGGCTGAGAATCATTCCGGGGCTGAGATCCTGGGGCGCCAGTTCCGCCTGGGCCAAGCCGGTTGCACGGGAAGCGCCCTCAAATGTCTCGCGAACCGCTCTCTCCACAAAGCCTGCCAACTCCGGATCAAGGAGCGTCCCCATTCGGGTCAGCGTCTCACGGATGGTAAGGTCATTGGCGTCCACTCCCCTGAACCGGGAAACGGTAGTGGTAATGTGATTAGCCAGGGCTATGATACGGGAACCAAGGGGGATCTTGCCGTCTGCGAGGCCATCGGGATAACCGCTGCCGTCGTACGCCTCATGATGGTGGCGGATGAGCACTCCTACCTCCCGAAGTTCCTCCAGGGAATCCACGGAGGTCTGGCCTCTCACGGAATGGAGCTGATACTCTCGCAGTTCTCCGGGGGTCATCTCCTCCGGGTTCATGGCCAGCAACAGGTCGGAGATTCCGATCTTGCCGATATCATGCAGGAGCGCCGCAACCCGAATCTGCTCGGAGAGTTCCTTGGGCGCTCCGACGAGTCGGGCGATTCGTTGGGCGCAGGCGGAGACGCTGCGGGAGTGGGAGCGGATCTGGTGGTGACGCAGTTCCATGAGATCGGAAAACGCCAGGATAATTGCATCATAGTTACTCTTCAGCCGCCGGTTCAACAGCAGGGTTTCGTCATACTGTCGGCGGATCTGGACGGTCTGATGGCTTACCTGCTCCTCCAGTCGGATATTATGTCCCGCCAGTTCCTTGTTTTGCCGTGTGACAAGAGCGCTGAGGCGGATGTTCTCCTGGACCATCAGGTATCGTCGCAGCTCGTCGCGCACCGCCTGTCGTACCTCGCCGTCATCCCACGGCTTGGTCAGGAAGCGGCAGGCGCGTCCCTGATTGATGGCCTCAATGGCGGCATGGACATCGGTATAACCGGTGAGGATCAGTCGGGGGGTGTTGGGGGCCAGGAGGGTAGCTGACTGCAAAAAGGTCGTGCCGTCCATACCCGGCATCCTCTGGTCGCTGAGGATCAGGCCGATGTTCTCCGTGCTCTGCAGGATTTCCAACCCCTCTTCACCGGAATTCGCCGTCAGCACCCGAAACGGCTCCCTGCGAAAGAGACGGCTCAGGGACTTAAGGATATTATCCTCATCATCAACGCAGAGAATGCTCAGTGGCTGTTCCAGCGGGATCTCCCCGTTGTCGGCCGATGTCAAACGGTCGTCCATGATACCTCCCCTTCCCGCGCGTACTCTCTTTTTGAATAACATAAAAACCGGCCAAATGAAACTAAGTTTCGCGGGAGCAGATGACGATATGTATAGTAATGGGCGCCGGTGACGGAGAGAGCCGGCAAGGGGCAAGGGAGTGCATGGGAAACAAGTTTTGTTTCTGCGCAGGCAAGGAGGCCGGAGCCATGAAGAGCTTGGATGACACAGTCAGAATAGCGGCGGAAGTGCTCGCAGCGATGCCTCATGTGGCCATGGTCATGCAGTTCAGAACCACGGATCTTACTTGGCGGCTGCTGGGCCAGGTGACGAAGGGGGCTGATCTGTTGGAACATCAGCTCGGCGTCAATGACATTACCAGGGAGATGGTCATGGAGGATCTCACCAAAGCCCGCAACGAGTACGAGTCCCGGCAACAGGGCGTTGATCCCGCCAGTGATGTTTTCGAGGAACTGTTCCTCGCTCTGCAGGCGATCCAGGAGTTGGGAACCAAGGCCTCCCAGGTGATTGCCGGCAGGCACGCAGCCATCGGGAGGGCGCTGGAAGCCGTGCTGGCCCACCGAAAGAGTCAGCCCGTCATGGAGCTGCTCTACTGTTCCATGGGGTGATTACATCGCCGGCACGTTTTACTGTCGGCACAGATATTCACGCAGGGTTCCACATGGACGAGAATGTGGCTGTAGGCCAAACGTCGCTGGATGTCGCTGGATATGAGATGACTCAAGGCGTGCCCTGACTCCACGGTCATCTGTTTCGCCACGACCAGGTGCATGTCGATATGGCGGATATGGCCTGATTTTCGCGTTCTGAGTTTGTGGTATTCCAGATACTGATCCGCGTGCTCCGCCATGACCCCAAGGATGACGGCCTCCTCCTCGGGGGGAAGTTTGACATCGAGAATATGAAAGAACGATTTTGTCGTCAGATCATAGGCTGCCTTGATGATCATGAACGCCACGACGATGGCCACCAGGGGGTCCAGCAGGGTGATTCCGGTCAGTTTGATTGCCATGAGGCCGGCAAGAACTCCGGCTGATGTATAGACATCGGTGCGCAGATGCAGCGCATCCGCTTCAAGGGCCACGGAATCCGTTTTCGCCGCCACCGTCAGCAGGCGCCGGGAAATCAGATAGTTCGCAACGGATGACGCCGCCATGATTGCCGCCCCTATCCCCAAATGTTCGACCTCCACCCTCCCTGTGGCAAGTTTGCGGGCTGCTTCCATGATGATGTAGAGTGCGGCGCCGAAGATGAGAAGCGCCTCCACGGTTCCCGCTACATTTTCTATCTTGCCGTGCCCGAAGGGGTGCTCGTTATCGGCCGGCTTGCCCGATTCCCGCACGGAGTACCAGGCGATGCCCGCGGCTATCAGGTCGATTCCCGAGTGGACCGCCTCCGACATGATGGATACCGAACCTGACAGAATGCCGACGATAACCTTGGCGATTACCATGATCGTGTTGGAGAGTACGGAGAGGCGGGCTGCTCCCTGTTTAAGTTGGTCATGTTCCGCGGAAATCATTGCTGTTGTTCCCCTTGTTTTTTGTTCTTCGTCCTTGAAAAACAGAGATGTCAGCGGTTGACGTGGATGATCTCGGCCGGCGGAAACCCGTTGAACCAGGTGGAAGAGGCCCCGCTGTAGGCGCCGATGTTTCTGCTGTAGAGCAGATCCCCCCGTTCCAGGTTGTAGGGAAGCTCTTCCGCCATGGAGATGACGTCCAGGGCGTCACAGGTGGGGCCGAACACCGTGCAGATCTGGGTGGGCCCTTTCTTGAACGATTCAAGGCGGTACTGGCAGTGGTCGAAGATGATGCCGGAAAAGGTGTGATAGACCCCGTCATCGATGTAATAACAGAGCTTGCCGTCCCGTACCGCCTTGCCGATGATCTTGGAAACGGCTGTCCCGGCGGTGGCCACCATGAACCGCCCGGGCTCGGCCAGAATCTCTATTTCCGGGGGGAAAAGCCGCTCCAGTTCCCCATTGATCCGTCTGGCCAGTTCGCTGAACGGCTTTACGGAAGCGTCGTAGGGGGCGGGAAAGCCGCCGCCGATATCCAGGAGAAACATCTTGTCGTAACCTCGCTCCTTGGCCTCCCTGAAGATCATCGACGCCAGGTTGATGGCTTGCACGAAGTTTTCGAAATTGGTCGTCTGGCTCCCCACATGAAAGCTTAACCCCTCCACGACCAGCCCCTCCCTTTCCGCCTCCAGTATGAGATCCACCGCCTCGCCGGGCCCCGCGCCGAATTTGGACGAGAGTTCCACCATGGCGCCGGTGTTGGGGACCCGGAGACGGAGCGCCAGCCCCGATTGAGGGGCGTACTCCCTGATTTTCAAAATCTCTTCGCGGTTGTCGAAGGTGACCAGCGGCCTGTAGCGGTCAAGCTCCCGCAATGTTTCGTTAGCCTTGATGGGATTGGCATAGATGATCTTGTCCCAGATCCACTGTTGCCGCTCCCGATCCGGCAGATCCCTGACCATGTCGTAGACCACCATGAATTCGGGGAGAGAGGCCACGTCAAAACTTGCTCCGGCGTCGAAGAGGGTCCTGACGATGGCCGGGTCCGGATTGGCCTTCACCGCGTAATATGCCTGGACCCGGGGGAGATATTTTTTGAATGTAGCATAATTGTTCCGTATTTCTTCGTGGTCCATGATGAACAATGGTGTTTTGTGGGTCTCGGCAAGCTGCTGCAACAGTTCCGTGCTGATCATGGAAAACTCCTTTATCCTGATGTTTCAAAAAACTACACGTTCAGTAAGAGGAGCGAGACGATCCCCAGTACGACCCCCACCGTTTGCAGGGGAGAGAGAGTTTCATTATATATGACAAGTCCCACGAAAAGAAAGGCGATGATGCTGGCGATGCTCCAGATTACGCAGGAAACGACCAGTCCTTTCCTGGTGAGTGTCAGCAGGTAGAAAAAAGATGAGGAAAAATAACAGACAAGAGAGCCGGCGGATGAGCCCCAACCGTGATCAATGGACCATTTCTTTGCCAGATAATCGCCGATTCCCACAAAGAGGGCGCTGACCGCAAAAAGGAGGAACAGGGGTATTTTCAGTGACCAGGATACCAGACTTTCCATGTTCGTCTCCCTCCGGACCCTCAGAATAAATAGTACCGTGGCTGCTGTCAAGCAACCGTTTCCAACGGGGTGCAATTGAAACTGTTGATGAGAGCCGGATGCGTTGTTCTCTCCCTGCCGACTCCGCTCTCTTTTCCTTGTCAACCATTACCCTCGCCTATGGCGCCGTTCCCGATGGCGGCTGATACTTTCCCGTGGCTCCCTGGTCGTGGCGGGAATCGTTATCGGATAAACCTCCTTTTTTCCGATTGTCCCCCACGGGACATCTTGTCCCGTGGGGGACAATCATCCCTTCTGGTTTTCATCTAACTCTCCGGAAAATAACGAAACATGCTTTTGGCGCGGTTCGTGCTATCTACCCCTGTGCGATCACTCACCTCGGGCTCAACTGTCCGCTGACGGACAGTTGAGCGGCATTCAAGGGATGTTCAGACCAGGAGTTATCCGGTGCTCCGCGGCTGGGTCTTCACTCCGCGCCGGATGGGGGCGTTGATCCAGGGAATACTTGACGGGTACGGGTTAAAAGCGAAAAAAGAGTTTCACCTTCAGCTCTTCGATGGCATTCATCTCATGCCGCCATATGACGGTGGTCATGCGGCCATATAACTCTCGTCACCCTCCGTTTTAATCTTGTCAGCTTTTTTCATTAATGCAACTGGCCAGTTATGCATTTGTTGTTGGTTTTGACTGGATGGCACGTTTATTGCTCACCATGATTGTTCATGATGTCGTCGTGAATGAATGAAACCTTCGGGGATTCCCCTTGCGGTATCTTAGGTTAGAGATGAGAGGGGGAGCGTAAAGGTCCCCCTCCGGAGTCGGTATGGCAGACAGGAAACCCGGCGGCGCTCCCTCCGGTTCGGGAAAAGAGCCGCACTCCGCGCTTTGGAGTCGCCACACCTGGCTGATACTTGCCGTGGGGCTGGCTGTTACCGCAGCGGTGACACTGCAGGTGAAATCCGGGGTGGACAGGATTGACATGCAGGAACTAACCGAACAGTGCGACGAGATTCAGGATAAAATCATCGGCAGGCTTGATGACCATGTTCGCCTTCTCCGGAGCGGCGCCGCGTTTTTTAACGCATCGGGAAAGGTTACACGGGAGCAGTGGCGTCTGTTTTCCCGAGACCAGGAGCTTGAGCAACAGCTTCCCGGTCTTCAGGGACTCGGTTTTTCGCTCCTGATTCCCCGCGGAGAGCTCGCCCGACATGTCCGGGAACTCCGCGGAGAAGGATTTCCGGAGTATGCGGTCAAGCCGGCCGGTGACCGGGAACTCTACAGTTCCATCATCTACCTGGAACCCTTTTCCGGTCGTAACCTCCGGGCCTTCGGCTATGACATGTTTTCGGAACCGGTGCGCCGGGGAGCCATGGAACTGGCGCGGGATACGGGCGCCGCGGCGCTCTCCGGCAAGGTTATTCTTGTTCAGGAGGCCGGTCTAAAAGTTCAGGCCGGCACCCTCATGTTTTTCCCGGTCTATCGCCAAGGGGCGCCCCATGGAACGGTGGCGCAGCGTCGCGCCTCCCTCCTTGGTTGGGTCTACAGCCCCCATCGGATGACCGATCTGCTGCAGGGGACGGTGGGGCGTTCCGGTGAGGATGCCGAACGATTGATTCATTTTCAGCTCTTCGACGGCGTTGAACAATCACCTCATACTCTGCTGTATGAAACTCCTTCCGTTTCCGACAGCAAACGGACCCATGAAGTAATCCTTACTCGACGGATTAAAGCCAATGGGCGAACTTGGACCATCCGTTTTGCCGGCGCCGACGGCGGATTTTTCACTGCTTCTTATCTGGGGGTATGGATCACCATGGCCGGCGGCGCGGCGGTCACCCTGCTACTCTTCTTTCTGATCCGCTCCCTGCTCTCCACCCGCTCCCAGGCGCTGGCTCTGGCCCGAACCATGACGCATGAGCTGCACGAAAGCGAAGAGAAGGTCTGCCTGGTCCTGAATACCATCGGTGAAGGCGTTTATGGTCTCGATCTCAACGGCTGCTGCACTTTTTGCAATCCCGCCGCACTCCGTATTTTGGGGCTCCGGACTCAGGAAGAGCTGTTGGGGAAGAATATGCACCGGATGATTCATCACTCCAGTCGAGACGGCTCCGTCTGTTCCGAGGAGATTTGCCCGATTTGCCGGGCTTTCAGGGAAAACAGCGAATGTCACATGGAGAGCGAGCTGTTTTGGAAAGCCGATGGCGCAAGTTTCCCCGTGGAGTACTGGTCCGTACCTCAGTACAAGGAAGGGGCGATTGTCGGCGCCGTGGTGACGTTTCAGGACATCACCGTGCGGATCGCCGCCGAAAAAAAACTACTCCGGGCTCACGAGGAGTGGCGCGAGACCTTTGATACCCTGCCGGATCTGGTGGCCATTCTTGGGGTCGACCACCGGATCATCCGGGTTAACCGCGCCATGGCCGCCGCCATGAAGGTGGACGCCGATGGCGCCCAGGGGCTGACCTGTTTTCGTCATCTGCATGGCACGGATTGCGCCCCGGCCGACTGCCCACACAGCATGGTCCTGGCTGATGGTCGGGAACACAGCATTGTTCTTCATGAAGAACGGCTGGGGGGGTGGTTCCAGGTTTCCGCCACTCCCATTCATGATGAGGAGGGGGTGCTCATGGGGAGCGTTCATGTGGTGCATGACATTACGACACTGAAGAAAAACGAGCAGGAGTTGTTGGCCGGCTCGGCCGCGCTTCAAGAACAGGCGGAACTACTGCGGCAAGAGGTTACTGAACACCGGAGCGCCCAACTGCTCCTTGAGACGCTGAACGGAGAGCTGGAGGAGCGGGTGGCGGAGGGGGTGAGGAAGGGGCGTGCCAAGGATCTGGCGCTCATTCATAATGAAAAAATGGTCTCCCTGGGACAGCTGGCGGCGGGTGTGGCCCATGAGATCAATAACCCAATGGGGTACATCGCCAGCAATCTGAATGTATTGGCCGACTATTTCGGCCAGATTGCAACCTACGGCAAGGGGGGGGAGGAGAACGAACCGGGCGGTTCGGTGTCATTTTCGGAGTGTCGCGGGATGAGTCGGGAGATGGAAACCATTCTGGAGGATGGGGCCGACCTGATCAGGGAGTCGTTGGAGGGAGCGGAAAAAGTGTCGAAGATCGTCCAGGAACTGAAGGCCTTTTCCCGGAACGACGCGCCGGAGCGTGAAACGGTGACGCTGACTTCCTGCCTGGAGAGCGCCCTCACCGTGGCAGGCAATGAATTGAAATATGTGGCCACGGTCCGGAAAGAGTACGAATCCCGGGAGGAGGTCTTCTGCCACCCCGGCCAACTGAGCCAAGTCTTCCTGAACCTGCTGGTGAATGCCGGACATGCCGTCGTTTCGGAAAAAATGGGAGAAATCGTGCTGAGGAGCCGGCATGACGACAACTTCGTCTACGTCTCGGTGAGCGACACCGGGTGTGGTATTCCCGAGGAGATCAGGGAGCGGATCTTCGACCCGTTCTTCACCACCAAGGAAGTGGGAAAGGGAACCGGTCTGGGACTTAGCATCTCCTTGGATATCATGAAAAAACATGGCGGAGAGCTCACGGTGGAGAGTGTCGTTGGGAGTGGGACGACCTTTACGGTGAAGCTCCCTGTGCTTCTTTATCCCATGGAATAAGGTCGTTACGTGTGATCTGCCCGCGGGCGCCGAGTCTGTTTGTCGCCTGCTTGTCATCCTGAGCAAAGCGAGGGATCTGCCGGCCAGACAACAGGCAGATTCTTCGCTGCGCGCCTGCGTTGGCTGAAAGTGGTGAAAGAATTTTCTTGACTTCTTTGTCGATGAGCGTTATCCAAGGTGTAAACGATGTCGTCGCTTCCCGGCAAACGGTTGGTTGAGTGGTCTCCCCTGGAATATAAAGCTGCTCGGCTCAGCGCGTCGCTGACGGAGCAGCTTTTTCTATGGAAGAGGGGGACTGTCCGTGGAATGAGTTGTACAGAGGTAAACGGTTACCGTAGTATGAAAAATCATCAGGCGGGTGTTACTGCATGAAAATAAAATCCAAAAACATAGTTCTGTTGCTGGTATCTTCTTTGGTGGCGATAATGGTGTTTGCCACCGATAGTGATACCTTCATCAGATTCATCCTGCCATGCTTGGCTCTTTCATTCCTGTTCGTCTCAATAGCATTGTATCTGTCGGATTTTTATTCCACGTGCGGAAATTATATCATAAGCAAAAGAAGTTATTATAAAAACAAGAAGAAAAAACCGGTGGTAGTGGCTGAAACAGGATGCTTTAATACTAATTTTGAACTTTCAAAACTTCCGCCTGAATATATAGTAATTTGCAATTATCATAAGCAGGCTTTCAAAATGGACAACTTGGTGATCGGTCCAAGTGGTGTCTACATCATAGATTCAAACAATATAATCGGTGCAATTGATAAAGTCTTGAGTGTGTTGATGCTCAACGAAAACCTTTCCATGGACGGCTGTATAAAAAGCCTCAACGAGAAACTTAAAATAGTGACTGATCTCGTAAAGCCGCATACTGTAATCATAAAGGCGCTGAGACCTGTACTCTGTTTTACCGATGCCCGTGTCAACTTGTTGGCGAACGAGCATGCCGATGGTGTGCTGGTGGTTGCTTTAAAAAATCTTGTACCGAACATTGCCAAGGCTCCGGTAATTCTGGACTCCTTGGAGATACGGAATGCATTCCTCTTACTCATGACTGACGCCGAGTATGCCAGTTGCCGTAATAGCGCTTAATATCTTCGATGGTGGACCCGTCATGCCCAACCTGCACTCTCTTGCCGAATTTTTGCTGATGTATCTCCTTCTTGCGATCCCTGCGTTGGTCTATGCCGTCGTCAAACTGGTGGAGGCCGGAAAAGATAAGGGGAAGTTTCTCCGGTGCGCCCATTGCGGGCATTCGGGAAGGATGCAGACCGTCCTGAATAACAAGGAGTTCTCTGCCGCCGCCTATTCTCTGCTTCTTCTGGGTATTCTCCCTGGAGTCGTCTTTATCTCATGGGGGAGCAGGAAGTATCCCTGCCGACGGTGCGGGACCGTATCGGGACATCTGTCATCCTCTGAAACCCTCGCCAATAGAAGATAGAAAACCCTTCATCCTTCACTCCTATTCCACCTTTTTCCAGCTTTTGTCCGGATCGTAGCGTGTCATGGCCGAAGCTATCGCAGCACTATTTTCCCCCAGATCCTTTTCATGGACGATGCCGCTCTGGTTAACGATAAACGACATGATGCCCGATGAACCATACTGCGCCGGATAAGCCACAAGGGCGAAGCCAAGCACCATCTTGCCGTTTACCACGTAGTCGTAGGCTCCTCCCTCGGCATTCTCACCCTGCATTTTCAGGATCTTGAAAAGATAGCCGTGATACGGGTCGGGGGTGTCGGGGTTGGTTTCCCCGTACCCTTCATGGGCGGCTCGGGCCGCCAGGGGGCCGAAGGGGCTCTCTTCTTCACCCTCCTTTACCTCCCAGAAAAGTCCGTCCCTGGCGCCGGCTCTGCTCCGGAAGCGTTGGGCGTACGCCACTGCGCCGTCGGCGTCCCTATCCTTGGAGGAGTATTCTCTCTGGGCGATGACATAGGCGCGGGCAACCTCAATGGCGTTCAACTCATTCTTGCCGATCCTCCGGTTGAGTATCTCCTCTCTGCCGGCCTTGGTGTCGAAGCGCCAGCGCCCTACCCTTTGTACCAGTGGGATGGGGAAGGGATGGTTCTGGGGGCCGATGATGAGAATTGCCGTTTCAGGGGTTAGCTGCTGGATACGGTTATTTTCTTGGTAAAGTTTTACGAAACTTTTTTTGCCGGCTGCATCGGCCACCGGGTCGCCGGAAGTGACCAGGGCTTCCGCTCCGGGGCCAAGGATTGATATCAGTTTTTTGATGTCGTTAGACTTGACTGCGGTGAAGAGGAGATGCGCTGCTTTATCCGGAGATGCAAAGCTTTTTTGTCTTCCTTGGGCGGCCATGGCGGAGGCGGGGAGCCCCAGCGCCAGGATCATGAGCATGACCAGCAGTGGGAACAGGCGGTGTGTGGTGGTACTTCTCCGGGGTATCATGACCGTCATGGTTGTTCCTCCCTCAAAAGTGAGTGTCCTGCCGCGGTTGTTGACTAATGATGAGTTATCGACGGAAACTGCCACCGCCATGGCCTCCACCACCGTCACGGCCGCCTCCGCTGAACCCGCCGGAACTCCCCTGTCCGGGGCCGCCACCGGAGTTCTGCCGGCTGGCTCGTCCGCGGACGCTGTCGGCGCGGGAGCTGCCGCTGTCGCCGTAGGAACGACCGAATGCCGACTCTCGAACTCCGGATGGAGGAGACCCCTTTCCGGCGTCCATCCGTCCGCCACCGGCGGGGGCCAGGTTGCCGCCCCCTCCGCTCTTGCCGTTTGTTCCCTTGCTTTCCCTGGGGGGTGGGACGGGATAGTTGACGCCGTAACCACGAGCGTCACGTCCCGGCTGGGAGGCGCGTGGCGGTGATTGCCCATATTTTCGAGCGGTTTCGGTATGCCGGTAGGCTACCCCCTTGCGGTGGGTGGGATCGTGACGCCATCTCCCGTCGCCATTTGGCCCGACCAATCCTCTGGTTTGGTAGCTTCTCTGATAGTTGTTGCGATTGATGTAGGTATTGTTGATGGTGGTATTGCGCCGGATATTAAAATTTACGCTACCGCCATGCCAGTTGCAGCCACCCCAGGCATACCCCCAGGCGAGTCCCACGGTTATCCCCGCGGCAAAGGCGAACGCTCCATATGTCGGGGGGGGGTAGGCGTAATAGGGGTAGGGTGGGTAGGCAGGGTACATCCACTCCCCGTACACTATGGTGGGGTTGTAGGTGGGGAGGTAGATGATCCGCGGGTTGGTTGGCTCAATGATGACGGTATCATTATCCACCAGAACCTTCTGTTCCCGGGTTGCCGTCAGGTTTCCCGCCGCGTAGGCTTTCTTTCTTAAGGTCTGGACCGTATCCATCACCTCTTTTTCCTGAGTCAGGAAGGCGTCGCCCAGCTTTGCCGTGACCTCCAGCTTCCGGCTCATCATGGAGAGGAGAGACGGGAAGTTTACCAGTGACTTGACGCTGGGATCCCAGCTCTTCTCTTCCAGCGCCCTGGCCAGGGTATCCCCCTGGAGATCCTTGTTCTGTTGCACCCATCGGTCGGCTTCCACGATCTCCAGGGGGTAGGTGGCGGCCATAAGGATCTGGGCCACCAGTTCGTCGGGATAGAGTGCGATGGGGGCCACCAACTGGGCCAGCTCTTCCTGGGAAAATTGTTTTTCAGGTTGAGCGCTCTGTTCCCGGGAGGGATAGTCGGCGCTCCGCGCCATGGCTGGGAGGGGGAGAGTCAGGAGAACTGCGGTGAGAGTACCCACGGTACGCATCCAGAATGGTTTCCGCATACACTGCTCCTTTATCTGCTATTGTTTCTTGCTCTTTCCTTTTTTGGGAGCGTTTTTCCTTGCTGCCCGCGCCTTCTCCAGGTTGGCTCCCAGATCCATGGTTGCGGCAATCTGTTTTCTGGTCTCCGCGTATTTGCGGGACATGAGGGATTGGCTCTTGGGAATGCCGAACTCTTTGCGATACCCTGACGGCTTCATCTCATGGGCTTGGTTGAGATGCCGGGTGAGGGTTTTCATTCCCCCCTTGCCGCAGATCATGCAGAAAATCTCGTTGTTTCTGAATGCCTGCTTGATGGTGAGGGTGGGAAGTTTTATCGCCGATTCCGCTGCCGCCGTCTCCAGGGAACAGATGCCCGCTTCAAGTTGCTGCAGCACGGAATGAATTTGATGAATCTCATGAATCAGTTGGTCGGTGGTGAGAGTCGTTGTTACTGCGTGCGCCGCTGCGATCTCTTTTGCCATTTCAAGAAGGGTTGCCATGAGTTCCATACTCCTTTTTAGATGTACTAATCTCGATTTTGCGTTATGAAAAGATGTGAGTTGACTATACCAGCTTTTGCTCATAATTCAATTCATAAAATCAACAGGTTGGGATGGCTCAGGGAGGAGAGGGTGGGGGAGTGGCCGGTGTCCGCGGGGCATCGACTTGCCGGCCATACTCGGCCGCCAGGGTCAGCAGGTCGGTCTCACCGCTCCCCGCCAGGGGATGGGCCGGATACTCCCTGAGGAATCCGGCCATGGTGTGGGCGGCCTGGTGGCGGTCGCCGACCCCATAAAGAGCGCGAGCCAGCCAGTAGAGAGTTACGTCACGTAATGGCGATGCAGGATGCTCTTGCAGAAATTGGGAGAGCTTATCCACGGCCATCCTGCAATCGTTCCCCTGGTAGGCGTTGAATCCGGCAATAAAGAGGAGTGCGTCGGCGGATTGCGCCGCCCAAGAGATCCTCGCCGGCGGAGTGGCGGTGATGAGCACGACGAGGAGAATTCCGGCCAAGAACGACCAACTGCCCGACAATCTGTTCACGGGAAAACCTGGGATATTTTTTTTGTCAAATTTAATAATCAGCTGTCTGGATACCACTTTTCACGGGCCGTTGTCAATGGGTGAACCATGATTCACCATTATCAGCCCTCAATGGCCGGCACGAAAGAGGTTGTACGTTGCTCCTGATGCTTTTATACTCCGGCCATGCTTACTATAAACGTCATTGCCCATTTCCCTGCATCCCCCGGCGTCTACCTCATGAAAGATGCCGCCGGTGTCATCCTCTACGTGGGGAAGGCTCGCAATCTTCGGGCCCGGGTTCGCTCTTACTTCGGAGCCGCCGCGGATGGAAGATACCAGATACCTGCCCTCATGAACCGGGTTGCCGTTATCGACTTTATTGTCACCGACACGGAAAAAGAAGCGTTGATCCTGGAAAACACCCTCATCAAGGAGCACCGCCCCCGCTACAACATAGAACTCCGCGATGACAAGACCTATTTTTCCCTCCGGATGGATTTTGAGGAAGAGTTCCCCAGGATCACGGTTATCCGGAAGGTGAAGTCCGATGGCGCCCGTTACTTCGGCCCCTACGCCTCGGCCACGGCGGCCCGGGAGGTGCTGAATCAGCTTTCCCGGATCTTCCCCCTGCGCCATTACCCCTGGGAAATTTGCCGCCGGCGGAAACGCCCCTGTCTTTTTTACCAGATCCGCCAGTGCGCCGCTCCTTGCCAAGGGGTGATCAGCCGCGAGGAGTATGCGGCGCTGGCTCAGGGGACGGCCCTTTTTCTGGACGGTCGGGATCGGGCCGTTCAGGATCTGCTGAAGGAGCGGATGGCACAGGCGGCGGCAGCTCAGCGATACGAGGAGGCAGGGCGGTTTCGCGACCTGATCCGGGCCATCGGGACGACTCTGGAGAAGCAGAAGATGGTCCTTCCCGGCGGTGAAGCGGATATCTTCGGGTACTTTCGCCTGGGAAACTCCCTGGAGGTCGCTCTGTTGTACCTCAGGGGGGGGCGAATCATCGGGGGGCGAAATTTCACTACTCCCTGGGAACTGGATGATGCCGAGGGGCTGGGTTCTCTCCTCCTGGAGTACTACCATCGGGAGGTCGTCATTCCCGCGGAGATCCTCCTCCCCATGCAGCTGGAGGATGCCTCGGTTTTCGCTGAACTCCTCTCCGAGAAAAAGGGGAAAAAAGTGACGGTTCATTACCCGTGTCGTGGTGTCAAGCGGGAGCTGATGCTTCTGGCCACCAAGAACGCCCAGAGCGCCGCAGCCGACCGGCAGAAGGGAGAGCGGGCGGCGGCGGAGAGTCTGGAAGAGTTGCGGGAGCGGCTTCAACTCCCCACTTTTCCGCGGATCATCGAGTGTTACGATATTTCTCTTTTTCAGGGAGCTCAGGCGGTGGGGAGCCGGGTACTCTTCCGGGAGGGGAAAAGTGACCCCAAGAGTTATCGTCATTACCGGATCAGGGATGTGAGCGGCACGGACGACTTTGCCATGATGAGGGAGGTGTTGACCCGGCGTTTCAGTCGGGATACGGAGGAGCGCCCCGACCTCATCGTCGTGGATGGCGGCATCGGTCAGTTGAACATCCTCACGGCGGTGCTGGGGGAGTTGGGGATCAAGGGGGTTGCGGCGGCGGGTCTGGCCAAGAGTCGGGTGGAACCGGGAGCGACTTCGGTGGAGATCACGAAAAGCGACGAGCGGGTTTTTCTTCCCGGCCGGAAAAACCCGGTGGCGCTGCGGCAGAATTCGGCTCCGCTCCTGTTGTTGACGCGTATCCGCGACGAAGCCCATCGGTTCGCGGTAACCTATCACCGGAACCTCCGGGGAAAGAAGAGTCTTCATTCCCCCTTGGACGATATTCCCGGTATCGGCAATAAGCGGAAGCAGGAGCTGTTGCTCCGGTTCGGGAGTTTGAAGAAGGTTCGGGAGGCGACCTTGGAGGAGCTGCGGGAGGTGAAGGGGATCACACCGGAGCTGGCCGGGGTCATCAAGGAGAAGCTGGGGTGAGGCCGTTCACTCCAACCTGCTACTCGTTTTTCAATACGGGAGAGGGTTGCCGTGCGGCCATTGCATGATGTAAATGTGTTTTTGTTTGGTTGGATGAATATATTTTCTTTTAAGGCTTTACTTTTGGACATAATGTTGCATATTTATACTCCTTGGATCATATCGTCACTTCGTGACGAAACCTTGAGCGATTCTTCCTGTTATTTTTTGAAACCACTGAAGGTCGGGTGAGGCCATCCCGGATGAATCGTGTGAAGGTGCGGGCCGGAGATTATGGAGATGAATTTTACCGCCACACATAATGCGTTATCGGTTATTCGCAAATGGGCGGAACAGGACGGCGTCAAGACGCCCAATGTTTTTGCCAGGGCGTCGACTTTTGACACTAATTTGGACGCCGCGGCGGCCAGGAAAGAAGTCGTCACCACTCCCGCTCTGGCTGCCCAGAATGCCGAGATTGCACATCTGAAGATGATGCGCGAAGCCTTCACGGGGGGGGAGGCTTCCGGTTCGGCGGGGACTACCCGCTTGCCTGACGTGCTCTTTTCTCTTGAACCGGGGAGTCAAAACGCTGACGTTCCCCCTGACGTTCCCAGTGAAGTTCAGCCTGACGCATCGACGGCGACTGTTTCCGCCTCTTCCGACATTGCTCTTCCGATGGCCGCTCCTCCTGTTGTCTCCTCCCTGTCCGGAAAGGGGGAGGCTCTTTCCCAACACATCGCACGGGCTTCCAAACGGTACGGCGTGGAGCCGGGGCTCATCAAGGCGGTGATTCATGCCGAGAGTGACTTTAGCCCCACCGCGGTTTCTCCCGCGGGTGCTCAGGGGCTCATGCAGCTCATGCCGGGAACCAGTTCCGACATGGGGGTGAAGAATCCCTTCGACCCGGAACAGAACATCATGGCGGGAACCCGTTTCCTCAAGAACCTGCTGAACAGGTACGGCGGCGACGTGGACAAGGCGCTTGCCGCGTACAACTGGGGGCCGGGAAATCTGGATCGGAAGAAGGGGGGGCTCCCCAAGGAGACCCAGCAGTATATCGTCAAGGTCAAGCAGTTCTTTAATGACTATCAGAGCCGGAGCGCGTAGGGAGGGGAGTTCTACAAGAGTTTGAAGAGCTGAAAGGGAGGATCCCTTATCCTTTCTCCTCCATTGACACCCTCCACCGCTTTGTGACATACTCCGGACCAGTTCCGCTTGCCAACCTTCCCGGAGCTCACCGCTTCTTTTCCCGAACACAGTTTGTCTTTACACCTAACCGCCGCGGCGCCCCCTCCGGGGCGTTCCGCGTTGCGACAGGAGCGTCATGAGCCAGCCTCCCTTTGCCCATCTCCACCTCCATTCCCAGTACTCCCTTCTGGACGGCGCCATCCGGCTGGACGATCTGGTCAAGAAAACCAAGGAGTATGGCATGTCGTCGGTGGCGCTCACCGACCACGGCACCATGTTCGGCGCCCTGGAGTTTCATGCCGCCTGCCAGAAGGGGGGAATCCGGCCGGTCATCGGCGCCGAGGTCTACATCGCCCCCGACTCCCGCTTCAACCGGGATTACGCCAACAGTAATGTCCCCACCAATAACCATCTGATCCTCCTCTGCGAGAATATCCAGGGGTATCGCAACCTCTCCAGGCTGGTCTCCATCGGTTTCAAGGAAGGGTTCTACTACAAACCCCGCATCGATAAGGAGGTTCTGGAGAAGTACAGTGAGGGGCTTATCGCCCTTTCCGCCTGCCTCAAGGGGGAGGTGGCTTCCCACTGTCTCCGGGACCGGATGGAGGCTGCCCGGGAGACGGCCCAGTGGTATGCCCGGCTCTTCCCGGACCGCTACTATCTGGAACTTCAGGAGAACACCCTGCAGGAACAGACGACAGTCAATGAACGACTCCTGGAATTGGCTCGGGAGCTGGGGCTTCCCTTGGTGGCTACCAACGACTGCCACTACCTGAACCGCTCCGACGCCAAGGCCCACGAGGCGCTCCTTTGCCTCCAGACGGGGAAGACCATGTCGGATCCGCACCGGATGAAATTTTCCGCCGACGAGTTCTACTTCAAGTCCCCACAGGAGATGGCCGCGGCCTTTGCCTACGCTCCCCAGGCGCTGGCCAATACGGTGACGGTGGCCGAGCGGTGCAACGTGGAGTTCGACTTCAAGAGCTACCATTTTCCTCAGTACATCCCCCCCCAGGGGAAGTCCCTGGATGAGGAGCTGGAAGAAGCGGCCCTGGAGGGTCTTCGCGGGCGGTTTCCCGCCATCAGGATCAAGTACCCAAACTTCAAGGAAGCGGACGAAAAGGCGTATTACGATCGACTCCGGATTGAACTGGACTGTATCAAGCAGATGGGGTTTCCCGGCTACTTTCTCATCGTGGCCGATTTTATTAATTGGGCCAAGGACCAGGGGATTCCCGTGGGGCCGGGGCGCGGTTCGGCGGCCGGCTCCCTGGTCGCCTATTCCATCAGGATCACCGACATCGACCCGCTCCCCTATAACCTCCTCTTTGAACGGTTTCTCAACCCGGAACGTATCTCCATGCCTGATATCGACGTGGACTTCTGTCAGGACCGCCGGGAAGAGGTGATTCAGTATGTCACCGAGAAGTATGGCCGGAACCGGGTCTGTCAGATCATCACCTTCGGAACCATGAAGGCCAAGGCGGTCATCCGCGATGTGGGGCGTGTTCTGGACATGGCCTACAGCGAGGTGGACAAGATCTCCAAATTGGTCCCCAATGTCCTCAATATCACCCTGCAGGAGGCATTGAAACAGGAACCGAAGATCAAGGAGATGGCCGCGGCGGATCCCCGGGTGAAGAACCTGCTGGAGATCGCTCTCTGCCTGGAGGGGTTGGCTCGCCATGCCTCAACTCATGCCGCCGGGGTGGTGGTGGCGCCGTCGGACCTGGAAGATTTTTGTCCGGTCTACAAGGACCAGAAGACCGGGGCGCTGACGACTCAGTTCTCCATGAAGTACGTGGAGAAGATCGGGCTGGTCAAATTCGACTTCCTGGGACTGAAAAACCTGACGGTCATTGACAACGCGGTGAAGCTGATCCGGGTGGGGAAGGACCCCAAGTTTGATATCTCCATCCTGGCTGATGATGACAAGGCCAGCTATGACCTGATCTCGGTGGGGAACACCACGGGGATCTTCCAGCTGGAGTCCAGCGGCATGAAGGAGATGCTGGTCAAGCTGAAGCCTTCCTGCTTCGAGGATGTCATCGCCGCCTGCGCCCTGTACCGTCCCGGTCCGCTGGGTTCCGGGATGGTGGACGATTTTATCGATCGGAAGCATGGCCGAAAGAGCGTGGTCTATGACCTCCCCCAACTGGAGCCGATCCTCAAGGATACTTACGGGGTCATCGTCTACCAGGAGCAGGTCATGCAGATCGCCCGGACCCTGGGAGGGTACTCCCTGGGGGGCGCGGACCTCCTCCGGCGGGCCATGGGGAAGAAGGACGCCGCGGAGATGGCCAAACAGCGGGATACTTTTCTGGCGGGAGCGAAGGAGCAGGGGACCGACCTGAAGAAGGCGGGGGCGATCTTCGACCTCATGGCCAAGTTTGCCGAATACGGTTTCAACAAGTCTCACTCCGCCGCCTATGCCCTCATCGCGTATCAGACCGCTTATCTGAAGGCCCACTACCCGGTGGAGTTCCTGGCGGCGCTTCTCACCGAGGACATGGGGAATACCGACAAGATCATCAAGAGTATCAGCGACTGTCGCGACATGGGGATCCAGGTCCTCCCCCCGGATATCAACGCCTCGGATCGCTCCTTCCTGGTCATGGAGCATGCCATCCGTTTCGGTCTGGGGGCGGTGAAGAATGTGGGGACCGGGGCCATCGAGGCGATCATAGAGGCGCGTGGGGTGACCCCCTTCGCGGGGCTCTTCGACTTCTGCCAGCGGGTGGATTTGCGACGGGTGAACAAGCGGGTAGTAGAATCGCTCATCAAGTGCGGCGCCTTCGACTCCACGGTGGAGAAGCGGGCCGCCATGGTGGGCGGCCTGGAATACGCCATGGATTTCGGGCAGAAGATGCAGAGGGAAAAGGAGAGCGCTCAGGTATCCCTCTTCGGCGCGGCGGAGATCGTTCGGGGGAATGGCGCGGGGGGGGGGCAGATCCCTGATCTCCCCGAATGGACCTCCCGTGAACTCCTGGCCTTTGAAAAAGAGGCGCTGGGGTTTTATATCACCGGGCATCCCCTGGACCGGTACGGCGAGGAGACCAAGAAGTTCAGCTCGGTGACCACGGCGACCCTTGCCGAGCGTCCCGACAAGAGCACCGTGAAGCTCTGCGGCATCGTGGCGTCGCTTTCGGAGAAGATGACCAAGCGGGGAGACCGGATGGCCTTTTTCTCCCTGGAGGACAGGTGCGGCTCCGTGGAGGTGATGGTTTTCCCCGATACCTTTGCCGCCGCCGCGCCGGCCATCAAGTCCGACGAACCGATTCTGGTCAGCGGCACCGTGGAAATAGGGGAAGAGAGCTGTAAAATCAAGGCTACCGAGATCGTACTGCTGCGGGACGCCAATGCCCGGCAGACCACCAGGGTCCATGTAACCCTGAAGGAAGAGTTGGGGCGGAATCAGCTGGAACTGCTCAGGGATCTCCTCAAGCGCTATCCGGGCGGTTGCCGGACATTCCTCCATTTTCAGTTGGGGGAGATGCCGCCGGGGGTCATGCCGCTTCCTTCTCTTGCTGTTTCCGCCTCCGAAGATTTATCGGTGGAGGTTGAGAGACTTTTCGGGTATAATGCCGTTCGTTTCGAATGATAAGGAGTAAAGGAGCTTCCCCATGGCGACGCCATTTTATCTGGAATTTGAAAAACCGGTAGTCGAGCTGGAAAAAAAGATTCGGGAGCTGATGGCTGTTTCTCCCGAACTGCTTCAGACGGAAATCGCCACGCTGGAGAAGATGGCTGAGCAGATGCGGAAAGAAATTTTCGCCAACCTGACCCGGTGGCAGACCGCCCAGGTGGCGCGTCATCCCAATCGTCCCTATGCGCTTGATTATCTCGGACGGATCTTTACCGACTTCACCGAACTCCATGGTGACCGGCTTTACGGCGATGATCATGCCATCGTGGCTGGTCCGGCTCGGTTGAACGGTGAACCGGTCATGGTCATCGGTCATCAGAAGGGGCGCGACACCAAGGATAAGGTTTTTCGCAACTTCGGCATGCCGAACCCGGAAGGGTATCGTAAGGCGCTGCGTCTCATGGAAATGGCGGAGCGGTTTAATCTTCCCATCATTACCTTTGTGGATACCCCCGGCGCCTTCCCCGGCATCGGCGCCGAGGAGCGGGGGCAGGCCGAGGCTATTGCCCGCAATCTTCGGGAGATGTCACGTCTTCGGGTTCCCATTATCGTCTGTGTTACCGGTGAGGGGGGCTCCGGCGGTGCGCTGGCCATTGCCGTGGGGGATCGGATTCTCATGCTGGAATTTTCCGTCTATGCCGTCATCTCTCCCGAAGGGTGCGCCGCTATCCTCTGGTCCGATGGAACCAAGGGGCCACAGGCTGCCGAGGCGCTCAAACTGACGGCTCGGGATATCAAAGAGTTGGAGGTCATAGACGAGATCGTCACGGAACCCATCGGTGGTGCTCATGGTGACTATGCCGCCATCTCCGCGAGTTTGGCTGAAGCTCTTAGCCGCAACCTGCGGGAGTTACAAAAACTTACTCCGGAGGAGTTGGTTCAGCAGCGGTATGACAAGTTCCGTAAGATGTCGCGATTCACGGAGCTTTAGATGTAATGAATATATATTGACACGTTTGTTTTTTTTAAGTATTCTTGCGTGACATCACATTCGAGGTGTCACATGAATAATGAAGCACTATTGCCCGACGAACGGATTTGCCAGACTCATCTTTATTTCGAGGGAGAGTGTAACGCGTATCAGTGTCTGGTGGACGAACCGTATGTTTGCAATCATTTGATCCTGTTTGGCCTGGATTTCAATTTATGCATTCATCCTGATCGAGCAAAGCTGACGCAGGCCGGTGAATTGCCGGTCAACCGGTAAACAGTGCCATTGAAAGAAAAGCCTCCGTGGGTAGCAGAGGCTTTTCTCTTGTGATTAAGCTGTTTCCCTACCTCATCAGTTCCACTTCCTCGGCGGCGAAGCCGTCATCATATCCCCTTAATTCCACGGGGAAAGCGTCGTCCTCATTACCTGGAACCTCCCGCCAATCAAACAGCACTTCCGCTGCCTCTCCCGTCGATTTGATTCTTACCTTCGCTCCCTCCGCATATCCCATGAGTTTCCTCCTTCTCGTGTGGTGTTCCGCGAGAGAGATAGTATGAAAAAAATTGTCAATATGCAATGAAAATTTTTAAATAATTTTCATATTTATTGAAAGTGTTTATGTTTAATCTGTTGCACCGCTGCACGGTTACGTGATAGGCTAGCTTGATTATTTTTGTCGAAACCGGCGCTAAACAGAGTCTTGCAGGTGCAAAGCTCCGGGTTAACCATGGCTGAAAAACATTTACTTGGGACTGTTGACGAATTTTTTTGAATTGTCGCGCTTCCCGGCGCAAGCCGAGGAAGAGGCGCTTTACGTTCAAGGTCAAGGAGCTGGAAAGGGTTTTTGAAACCTTGGCCTGAAACCTTGACTTTGTTTTTTGGGAGTCCTTATGCAGGAACGTTTGCAGAAACTGTTGTCCCAAGCCGGAATCGCCTCCCGGCGCCAGGCTGAAACCATGATTACCGCCGGCAGGGTGGCGGTGAACGGCGCGGTAGTTGTCGAACTGGGAACCAAGGCCGATCCGGATCATGATATGATTGTGGTGGATGGCAAACCACTGCTCGTCGCAACCACGAAGCGGTATATTCTCCTCTATAAGCCTTCAGGGTATATGACAACCTTGAAGGACCCGGAGGGGCGACCGCTCGTTATCGACCTTCTCAAGGGGATCGGGGAACGGGTGTATCCCGTGGGACGGCTTGACTATAATAGCGAAGGGTTGTTACTCCTGACCAACGACGGCGACTGGGCCAACCGTTTGGCTCATCCCCGCTACGAGATTGACAAGGAGTATCATGTGCGGGTTCAGGGTGGGGTTTCCCCTGCCCAGGTCGCCCGGCTTGCCGCCGGCGTCACCCTGGAGGATGGTCGTACGGCGCCGGCCGCCGTCACCCTGCTTAAGGAGAGTGAACATAATACCTGGATTTCCGTGACCATTCACGAAGGACGGCACCGTCAGGTTCGTCGGATGTGCGAGGCTGTGGGGCTTTCGGTGGTTCGCCTCCGGCGTAACCGGTACGGGTTTCTCAATCTGGCGGGGCTCAATCCGGGGGAATTCAGGGAACTGACGGCGGAAGAGGCGAAGCGTCTGGCGGAAGATCCCCGGGCGACGGCGCCCCAGGTGAGGCAGCCGAAACCACAGGGGAACTCCACGCGCCATGAGACAAAGCCTTTGCAGCGAAATGAGGTGAAAGACGCAAGGAAAACCGAGGCGCGTACGCTCCGCCCTTCCGAGCCGCGCAAACCCGGCGCCAGGGGTAT
Organism: uncultured Desulfuromonadales bacterium; assembly: GCA_903929485.1. Lineage (GTDB taxonomy): Bacteria > Desulfobacterota > Desulfuromonadia > Geobacterales > CAIOGM01 > CAIOGM01. The sequence continues at coordinate 54,706 of CAIYUY010000211.1, read as the reverse complement.
TACGAGAAAAGGGTAAAAAATTGCTTTTATTTCATGTTCTTTGCTCGGAGAAGGTCCGAGTGGATGTTTTCGGGACGCATCCCCGGGGTGGCGGTGGAAAGACAGGTCAGGTGAAGATGAGTGGGGGAGCGTGTTTTGTTGGCGTTCAACCCTGTTCGCCCCACGAGGCCCAAGGGGGCGCCCGGCTCTACCCGAGTCCCGACTTGAACGGAGAGTTCCCGCAGATGCGCATAGTAGAAAAGATGGTCCGTGGTCGGATCATACAGCCAGAGATATTTTCCTCCCCGAAGTTTGCTCCCCTTTCGCCATGATGTTTCCCGCGCCACCACCACCCCTCCGGTAACGGCCCGCACCGAAACATATTCTCCTGTCCGGTCGTCCAGGTCATCCTGGTTGCTGTCGTGAATGAATATATCCAGTGAAGGGTGCCCGTTGTGGCGGTTGCCGTCGTAATAATCATACCCCTTGGGAATGTAGCCGTGGGCTGGGCCTTCCCCCACCGCCGCGGCCGTGTATCCCCGGAGCGGAAAGATCCAGTCGGAGCGGGAAAAGGTTTTTCCACCGTCCCGGTAATACTCTTCCTTGATTCGGTGGAGGAGGAGAGAGAGTGTCCGCCTTGCCTCCTCCTTGGGAATTTGACGGTCACGGATCAGGGTATTCAGCTTGTCGAATTCCAGGGAAGGAGCAAAGAGGGGAGGGGAGGTGACTGTGGCCACGGGCGGCGCATCACCGGGAGTCGCCGCGTTGCCGCTTGGCAGGGGGAGGAGCAGGGAGAGGGTCAGAGCCAGCAGGCATGGTATCCTTATTCTTCCTGACAGTGTCACCTGCAACCTTCGTCGTCCGTTGCCGCACATATCTCTCCTCACCGTGCCAGAATTTTCTTGCATTGGTCGAGACCTCATGATATACATCTTTTTACGTGCCGAAGTGGCGGAATTGGTAGACGCGCCAGATTCAGGTTCTGGTGGGGGATTCCTCGTGCTGGTTCGATTCCAGTCTTCGGCACCAAACTATCAGAGATGAGCCCCCAAGTCCAGTGACTTCGGGGCTCTTTCTTTGTCTTCTTTCCCGAGGGATAATCTCGGAGGTTATCATATGAAAAAATGGATCTTTCTGGCAGTCGTAATAGCTCCCTTCGTGTATGCTAACTATAAAAAGCCGCTTCTGATCAATCATCAGCAAAAAATCTATAAAGCGGCTACCGGTTCGACTGAGGCTGTTTCTGAAACAGTTTATGCCCTGCCTCCTTGGGAGGGACTTGAATTTGTCGACTGGAAATTTGTGACGGCTACCCGTGACAAAAACAAACAATCCCTTGTTTCGTACGGGATCGTTGATTACATAAAGGTGGTAGACGGCGAATGGGCGCCCAAAGCCTTCGGGCTCAATTCCAAGGGGGTTGATGAGGGAGCAAGGTAGCGGCCCGTTAGAGACAAAGTTTGATTTTTAGATTGATATGATCCGTCTCATTGTGATATGGATGACACGATTGGAGTGAAAGGATGCGGTATGTTTCGTAAACGATACATCATTGCGTGGCGTCGGTGAAACTGCTCTCCCTGTTTTCGGCTACGGTTTTAGTTGAAATGAGTCCGGTTTGTTTCGGAAATGATGAAAAAAAAGTTTCCGGAGTTTTTGGGGAGAGAGTTAAAAATGGTTCCATTGGTATTGTTAAGCGTCGTCATGCTGGGTATAATCTTTATCACCAATATATATGCTTACCGGAAGGGGCGAAGGCGATCCAGAAGTTGTTATTCCTGCGGCTACAACGGCGTCTTTAACTCTTCATTTCGCGGCAGGAGGAGACGTGTCACGCTGATTCTCCTGTTACTCATGGGAATAATTCCAGGAATACTCTATTTTGTTGTCATTTGCCGTGAATATGTCTGCCCCAGCTGCGGAAGAATAAGCAGGAGCCGAAGATCCTTCCTTCATCCCTTTCTCAAGTAATTTCATTATTTCACCCCCTCTTCATCATGACTTGAAATCAAGGGAAGTTTTTCGGAGCAGTTTATGCGACCCCTTTTCGCCGGGATGGGGATTCCAGGATGAAGGTGACAGGGCCGTCGTTGACAAGACTCACCCTCATCTCTGTCTGAAAGATACCGGTGGCCACCGGGATGCCGAAGCCCCTTGCCGCATGGACAAAGTAGTTGTAGAGCCGGTCGGCTTCCTGGGGAGGTGCAGCGGTGTCGAAGGAGGGACGGCGTCCCTTGTTGCAGTTTCCCGCCAGGGTGAACTGGGAGACCGCCAGGAGTTCCCCGTTGATCTCCCCCAACGACCGGTTCATCTTCCCCGCTTCATCCGCGAAGATCCTCAAACCGACGATCTTCTCCGCCAGTCGGTAGGCGTCCTGTTGCTCATCCCCCTTTTCCACCCCCAAAAGCACGAGAATTCCCGGGCCGATTGTTCCTACCACCGCTCCCGCCACCTCTACCGATGCGGCGGTTACCCGTTGAATAACCGCTTTCATAGTCCCCCCCAGAGAAAGGCAACGGCGCCGTCGATGAGCCCCCACCCCAGGGAGAGGAGTGTCGCCACGGCGCAGGCCGCGGCGATGATCTGGTGGCGACTACTCTCCGGTTGCCGCTCACGATAATGAAGCACGAAGGCAGCCGCTGCCCCTCCGGCGATCCCTCCGGCGTGTCCCCAGTTGTTGATGCCGGGAAAAATAAACCCGAACAGGGCAAGGCTGATGATCCACCCCATGACCTCCCGAGAGACAGCCTCGCCCCATCTCCCCCCACGGCTTTTCCCGTAGTAGAGAAGCGCCCCGATAAGACCGCAGACCGGAGCCGAGGCGCCGATGGTCATGGGAACTCCGGCCAGCACCGAGAGGATAAACCCGGCAAGCCCGCCGCAACAGTAGATGGTGATGGTCCGTGAAGTCCCGTATTCACGAGCCGTCATGGGAAAGAGTTGGTATACCGCCATCATGTTGAACAGGAGATGCATGATCCCGCCGTGAAGGTAGCCGGCGTTGATCAGCGACCAGAGTCGTCCGGACCGAAGCACCGGAATCGTCCCGGTGGCCCCCAGCGTAAACAGGCTGTTCTGGTCGGGGGTCAGTGAGCCGAATATTCCTTGAGCCTCTCCCGGCATCCCCGAATTGAGCAGCAATGAGATCAGAAACATCCCGGCGTTAATACTGATAATGACCTTCAGGGCCAACTGCGGATTATCGCCGCTGAGAATGCTGAATGCGCGACGCCACCAGGCTCCCGGGTGGGTCGAACCGCACCAGGGGCAGGCTTTCTCGTCTCGACTGACGAGCCGGCGACAGGTGGGGCAGAGGATGGTTTGGCGAATCGTTGCCATGATTTGTGTCCCTGTTGACGAAAGGAGATGACTTCATTGAAGATTGATACCTTGCGGCATGGTAATGTAGATTATGGGCCGGTGCAAGGGAAAGGTTGGACTTCAGCTCTCCATCGTTGACTTGCACCCGTCAATCTGCTACAAAAACGGCGCTGAACATTTCCTGACCAGCGGGGTTTTATGGAGTTGTTTTTTCTTAAACTTTCGATCATGCTTGCGCCGGGGCTCATGGCAATCACCTGCCACGAGGTCTCCCACGGCTATGTGGCCAACCGGTTGGGGGACGACACAGCCCGTTCCCTGGGGCGTTTGACCCTTAATCCCCTCAAGCATCTGGACATTATCGGGACTCTCATGGTCTTTGTCGCCGGTATCGGGTGGGCCAAGCCGGTGCCGGTGAATTTCGGCAATCTGCGCAATCCCAAGCGGGACATGATCTGGGTGGCGGCGGCGGGGCCCATAACCAATTTCATCCTGGCCTGTCTGTCGGCTCTGGCTCTGCGGGGTGGGGTCACCCTTTCCGCGGTCATGAACTCTTCTTCCCTTGTGGAGTCGGTGCTCTTTCCTCTCCTCCTCATGCTGGCCTTTTCGGTCTATATTAACCTTCTCCTGGCAATATTTAATCTTATTCCTGTCCCTCCGCTGGATGGCGGACGGGTGGTGGTGGGGTTACTCCCCCCTCGGCCGGCCCTCTTTCTGGCGCGTTTCGAACCCTACGGCATGATCCTCATCGTCGCGCTGGTCTTTTTTACCAATGTTTTTTCAACGATTCTTCAGCCTCTCCTTTCCGTGGGGATCGACCTCCTGGCCGGACCGAAAACCCAGTGGGTCTTTGAGCAGCTCCTGACGAAGGTCATGACCAGGTGACGGGGGAAGAGGAAAAACGTTGCATGAGGCGCCCGTGACGACTCGACTTGCCGAAGAGCCCACCGGCCTTCTCTTTGATGACAACTCCCTCTATAGTGTCACGCTGGAGAGCTTTCAGGGGCCGCTTGATCTTCTGCTGCACCTTATCCGAAAGAATGAGCTGAACATCTATGATATTCCCATCGCCCATATCACTCGCCAGTATCTGGAGTATATCCACCTCATGGAGGAGCTTAACCTGGAGGTTGCGGGCGAATTTCTCGTCATGGCCTCCACGCTCCTCCAGATAAAGTCCCGGCTCCTTCTCCCCACGGCGACGGACGAGGAGGGGACAGTGGAGGAGGAAGACCCTCGGGCCGAACTGGTCCGGCGGCTCCTGGAGTATCAGCGGTACAAGGCCGCGTCGCTTCTACTCCGGGAGCGGGACCTCCTGGGGAGAGAGACCTTTGCCCGGAAGTTCGATCCTCCCGATCTGGTTGACCTGGCCCCCGAGGAGGGGCCGCTGGAGCTGGAACTGTTCCAGCTCATCGAGGCTTTCCGGAAACTTCTCGCAAAGATGCCGGCTTCCGCCATTCATCAGGTGGCGGCCGACAGCATCAGCATTGCCGACCGGATCACCCAGGTTCTGGCTTTCATCGTGGAGCGGGAGACGGCGCTCTTTGACGAACTTTTCGATGACGGCTGCAACCGGGAGCTGCTGGTGGTGACTTTTTTGGCGATCCTGGAGCTCTGCAAACTTCGGATGATCAACATCGTCCAGGACGAGCGGTACGGTTCCATTCTTCTCACCCCCGCGGTGACGGCTGATTCCTCCGAACAGGAGGGAGAGGATGCCTGAGCTTAAGCCGATAGTGGAGAGTCTCATCTTTATCTCCGATGCCCCTCTTTCCCTGGATCGGATCTGCGTTCTTCTGGAGGAGTTTGAGCGGGGCGACATCCGCTCGGCCCTCATGGAGTTGACCGCCGACTATCGGCTGCGTGGCGGCGCCGTGGTCCTGGCGGAAGTGGGGGGAGGGTACCAGTTCCGCACCCTGCCGGAGTACGCGGAATACCTCAAGCGGCTCACCAAGAGCAGACCACCCAAGTTCAGTCAGTCGGCCCTGGAGACCTTGGCCATTGTCGCCTATCGGCAGCCCATAACTCGCGCCGAGGTGGAATATCTCCGGGGGGTCGACTGCGGCGGGGTGCTGAAAAGCTGTCTGGAAAAACGGCTGGTCCGGATATTGGGGAAGAAGGATGTCCCGGGGAGGCCGCTTATCTACGGTACTACCAAGGAATTTCTGGAGCTGTTCAGTCTCAGGGATCTGGCTAGTCTTCCCACTCTGAAGGAAGTTCAGGAGCTGGGAGAGCGCCCCTTTGAGGAGGGACAGCCGGAGCTGCCGCTGGGTGAAGGGCAAGGGTGAAGGGTGAAAAAGGCAAGGGTGAAGGGTGAAACGTGAATGGTGAACGGTGAACGGTAAACGGTTTTAAATACGGAGGTGTTCGTCATGACCGATAAGACAGAGCGTACCGTGAGGCAGATTTTTTACGCGGCCCACAGCGGACTGGAACTCCAGCCGGGGGTGAAACAGGTGAACGGTCATGGTCATGAGGGGAGCGAAGGGCGGGTTCAGTTCCGCTTCTTCCTCCTCAAGCCCCCCGGTTCCACTGACAAGCCGACCCAGATCCGCTTCGTCAGCGAGCCGTCCGAGGCCCATGATCTGGCGTGGGCCATGGAGATGCTGCTGAACCCGGGAGTTTCTCCCCAGGAGTACGAGGCCAATCACTTCAAGGTAAAAAGCTCCGGCGCAAAAACCAGTGTTTCCTACCGTCTTCCTCCCCATGTCTACGAGAGTTCCGCCGGTAAGGTACAGACCGAAGTGGGGATCGAGTCCTACTGGACGGCGCCGGGAGAGCGTAAATTCGCCCTCTTCGTTGGCCGGGGTAATGATTTTATTAACGTCCCGGTCCCCCGCGCCGGTTTCCGTTTCGCCGCCGCTTTTCTCAAGCATCTGGCTCTGGCCCAGTGCTGGGTGGAGAAGGGGGAAGGGTAGGGTCGAGCTCTTTTTGTTGCTGTTAAATCAGGACAATCCGGTGCATTTACCGTGGAAACATGATATATTGCCCTATCTTTCCCTTCTCGTCCGTTTCCGCTTTGCCTTTGTTTTTATCAAGCTTCACTGCCGGTGGAGAAGCTGGAATGATAGCGAGGCAAAAACGGTGTGATTGGCAATAGTTTGAACGGTGACTACACTTCATGAAACAAGCAGCGCCGCGGCAACAGCCTCTCCTCTTGGTTCCAAGCGAACCGTCGTTGGAACAAACTATTTGTCCCGATCCTGACATTCCTACAGTTCCGTCTCCGGAAGAAACTATTTGTCCCGATCCTGACATTCCTACAGTTCCGTCTCCGGAAGAAACTCTTTGTCCCGATTCAGCAATCCCTACTTTTCCGTCTCCGGAAGAAATGCGGCTGATGCTTGTCCAGTGGAACGACACGGCGACACCGTTACCGGATAAATGTGTGCATCAACTCTTCGAGGCGCAGGTCGAAGAGAGCCCTGATGCAACCGCAGTGCTCTTCCAGGACGAACGCCTCACCTATGGGGAGCTGAACGCTCGGGCCAATCAACTGGCGCATGCCCTGATCGGTTTGGGAGTTGTTCCTGACGCTCCGGTGGCCATCGCCCTCGAACGCTCCCTGGAGATGATCGTCGCGCTTCTTGCGGTCCTCAAGGCAGGGGGCGCTTATGTTCCGCTGGATCTTGAGTATCCGACAACACGCTTGGTTTTCATGCTGGAAGATTCCGGGGCGCGAATCCTCATCACCCAGGAATCGCTGTCTCATCGCCTGCCACGGATCGTGGAACGTATTCTTTGTTATGATACTGATGCGGCAGCCATTGCCCGGCAACCGGAGAGTAACCCCAACCAGCCCGTGGCTCCGGAGAATCTTGCCTACATCATCTATACCTCCGGTTCCACCGGGAAACCCAAGGGAGTCGCCATTGAACACCGTGGCCCGACTGCGTTACTGCAATGGGCGCGTACGGTATGGACCGTGGACGAATTGCGGTGCGTTCTTTCTGGAACTTCCATCTGTTTTGATCTATCTGTTTACGAACTCTTTCTTCCTCTTTCGGTTGGGGGCGCCGTGATTCTGGTTGAAAACGTTCTGGAATTACTGACGATTAAATGTCGTGACATGGTGACGCTGATCAATACCGTCCCTTCCGCAATGAACACCCTGCTGGTTCAAGGCGGAATCCCTGCCGGCGTGCGGGTGGTGAATCTAGCCGGCGAGCCGCTCACCATGAATCTTGCAGATCGCATCTATGGCGTTCCGACGATCCGGAAGGTTTACGATCTGTACGGCCCATCGGAAGATACTGTTTATACTACGTTCAAAATGCGCTCTCCGGGTGAAGCGCCATCCATCGGCCGCCCCATCGCCAACACCCGAATCTATATCCTTGACGGCCATCTCCAGCCGACTCCCATCGGCGTCCCCGGAGAACTGCACATCGGCGGCGCGGGGCTCGCCCGTGGTTATCTGAACCGGCCGGAACTTACCGCCGAAAAATTCATTCCCGATCCCTTCAGCGACGTTCCCGGCGCCCGTCTCTATAAAACCGGCGACCTGGCCCGCTATCGCCCTGATGGTAACATCGAGTTTCTCGGACGAATGGACCACCAGGTTAAAATCAGAGGCTTTCGCATCGAGCTGGGAGAGATCGATGCGGCGCTGGCGGCTCATCCGGGGGTTCGTGAGGCCCTGGTCATTGCCGGAAGCGATGCCGACGGGGAGAAGTGTCTGGTCGCCTATGTCGTTTCCGTTGCAGAGCAGCCCGCTCCCGGGGAGCTGCGCACCTTCCTGCAACGCTCGCTTCCCGACTACATGCTCCCCGCAGCCTGGGTATTCCTTCCGGCGCTGCCGCTTACCCCCAACGGTAAAGTCGATCGCAAGGCCCTGCCTGAACCTGACGCCTGCACCTCCTCCGGAGCCGCCCCCCGCGACCCGCTGGAAGAGGTTCTTGTCTGCCTCTGGGCGACCCTCCTGCATCAACCCGGTATCGGCATTCACGATAATTTTTTTGAACATGGCGGGCATTCCCTGCTGGCTATCCGGCTCACCTCCCGGCTGCGTGACGAGCTGGAGATGGATATCCCGGTACGCCGGCTCTTTGAAGCTCCCACCGTGGCCGAATTTGCTCGCCAGATCCGCACCCTTCAACAAGGCGACGCCCATGGGCAGGAAGAAGCCGCTGCGCGGCTCATTCCCCCGGCCCCACGGGACCGGGAGCTGCCGCTCTCCTTTGCCCAGCAACGCTTGTGGTTTCTTCATCAGCTGGAAGGGCCAAGTTCCACCTACAACATACCCCTCGTGCTGGAACTGGCCGGACCCCTTGATCTTGAAGCGCTGAACCGCGCCTTCTCGGAAATCATCCGTCGTCACGAAGTGTTGCGCAGCCGTCTGCTGCTGCGGGGAGATGAGCCGATACAACTTGTCTCCCCGGCCGGTGTCGTGACCCTGCCGGTTGTGGATCTGCGGGAAAGCGTCGATCCGGAGATGGAAGCCCATGAGTTGGCTCGCCGGGAAGCAGCCGACCCCTTCGACCTTGCCCGGGATGAGCCGCTGCGTCTCCGTCTGCTGAGGCGTGGGGAGTCCGCCTGGACGCTTCTCCTGACCCTGCAGCACGTGGCCGCAGACGGCTGGTCCCTTGCCATCCTGTTTCGGGAGTTGGCTATCCTCTATGGCGCCTTTCGGGAAGGCAAGCCGTCACCTCTTCCTGAACTTGGAATTCAGTACGCAGACTATGCTGTCTGGCAGCGTGGCTGGCTCACCGGGGAACGTCGAAACCGGCAGCTTCACTACTGGCAAAGCCACCTGGCCGGCGCTCCGGATTGCCTGAATCTCTCCACTGACCGGCCACGTCCGTCACGGCAAAGTCACCGAGGGGGAGTCATTTCCTTTACCGTTGATTCGGCTCTCACCAGCGACCTTCATGAATTGGGACGTCGCTCCGGCGCGACCCTGTTCATGACGCTCCTGGCGGCTTGGGCCACCCTTCTTTCACGTTACAGTGGAGAAGATGACCTCATCATCGGTTCCCCGGTGGCGAACCGGACTCAGAGCGCGGTGGAGCCGCTTATCGGTTTCTTCGTCAACACCTTGGCCTTGCGCGCCGACCTGAGCGGTAATCCCTCGTTCCTGGAACTTATGGCCCGTATTCGGCATACCTGTCTGGAAGCGTATGCCCACCAGGAACTTCCCTTCGAGATACTTGTCGAATCACTGGGGGTAACGCGCAATCTTGCCCACGGGCCACTCTTCCAGGTCATGTTCGTTCTCCAGAATACCGATGAGGAAGCGCCGCTCCTTGACGGACTGGACATCACTCTTGCCAAGAGCGAGAGCACGACGGCAAAGTTCGACCTGACACTTTCCATTACCGAAGGAGACGGCGCACTGGCCGCCACGCTGGAATACGCCACGGATCTCTTTAATGAGGAGACAATTGAGCGGTTGGGGGGACAGTTCCGGAAGCTGCTCCGTTCGGTTGTCGCCAACCCCGAACAACAGGTCTCCCTCCTTGATATTCTCCCTCCCCAGGAGAGGAAACGCCTCCTTGTTGACTGGAATGACACGGCGGCGCCGCTGCCGGAAAAATGCGTACATCAACTCTTTGAAGCACAAGTGGAGGAGAGTCCGGACGCGGTAGCGGTGCTCTACCAGGATGAAAGCCTCACCTATGCGGAACTGAACGTCCGGGCCAATCAGCTGGCTCATGCCCTTATCGAAAGGGGAGTCGGCCCGGATGCGCCGGTGGCCATAGCACTGGAGCGCTCCTCGGAGATGATTGTCGCCCTCCTGGCGATCCTCAAGTCCGGAGGCACGTATGTCCCGCTGGACCCGGAGTATCCCACAAAACGTCTGGCCTTCATGCTGGAAGATTCCGGGGCACGAATCCTCATCACCCGGGAATCGCTCTTTCTCCGCCTGCCGCGGAGCGTGGAGCATACTCTTTGTCTGGACAGTGAAGCGGCCGCCATAGCCCGACAACCGGAGAGTAACCCCAACCAGCCCGTGGCTCCGGAGAACCTCGCGTACATCATCTATACCTCCGGTTCCACCGGGAAACCCAAGGGGTGTCTGATCCAACATCGTTCAGTCGTACGCCTCGTGAAAAATACCAATTATGTCGTAATCACCCCTTCAGACCTGTTCCTCCAGTTTGCGCCCATCTCTTTTGATGCCGCCACCTTTGAGATCTGGGGAGCGTTGCTCAACGGCGCCGGTCTCGTCGTCTTTTCTCCCCGGATACCGACTCCGGAAGAGTTGGGAGCATTCATCGGCAGCCGGGGCATCACCATCCTCTGGCTTACCGCATCTCTCTTTCACCTGATGGTTGACCATGAGCTCCAGAGTCTGACCGGCGTCCGCCAGATACTCGCCGGGGGTGATTTTCTTTCCGCTCCCCACGTCCGGAAGTTTCTCGAGATTCTTCCTCCCGGGCACCGCTTCATCAACGGCTATGGTCCCACCGAGAGCACCACGTTTGCTTGCTGCCACCTCATGAACGGTTCCAGCGTCATTGAGGGACAGGTGCCCATAGGTAAGCCGATCAGCAACACGACGCTTTTCATCCTGGATGGCTCCCTTCGTCCCGTTCCTCTGGGTGTTCCCGGAGAGCTGCATATCGGCGGCGCCGGGCTCGCCCGGGGTTATCTGAACCGGCCGGAACTCACCGCGGAAAAATTCATTCCCGATCCCTTCAGTGACGCTCCCGGCGCCCGTCTCTACAAAACCGGCGACCTGGTCCGCTATCGTCCCGACGGGAACATCGAGTTTCTGGGGCGGATGGATCATCAGGTAAAGATCAGGGGCTTTCGCATCGAGTTGGGGGAGATCGAAGCGGCGCTGGCGGCTCATCCGGGGGTTCGGGAGGTTCTGGTCATTACCGGAAGCGATGCCGACGGGGAGAAGCGTCTTGTCGCCTATGTAGTTCCCGTTGCAGATCGGCCCGCTCCCGGAGAGCTGCGCACCTTCCTGAAGATGACGCTTCCCGACTACATGCTCCCCGCGGCTTTTGTCTTCCTGAAGGCGCTGCCGCTTACCCCCAACGGCAAGATCGACAGGAAGGCCCTGCCGGAACCTGACGCCTGTACCTCGGCCTCCACCGGAACCGCCCCCCGCAACCCGCTGGAAGAGGTTCTTGTCGGCCTCTGGGCGACCCTTCTGCATCAACCGGGTATCGGTATTCACGACAACTTTTTCGAACTGGGGGGGCACTCCCTGCTGGCTACCCGGCTCACCTCCCGGTTGCGTGACGCGTTGGAGATGGATATACCGGTGCGCCGGCTCTTTGAATTCCCCACCGTGGCCGGACTTGCTGATTGGATTCATATCATTCAACAAGGCGACGCTCATGGGCAGGAAGAAGCCGCTGCGCGGCTCATTTCCCCGGCCCCACGGGACCGGGAGCCGCCGCTCTCCTTTGCCCAGCAGCGGCTCTGGTTTCTTCATCAGTTGGAAGGGCCCAGTTCCACCTACAACATTCCCCTCGTGCTGGAACTGGCCGGACCCCTGGATCTTGAGGCGCTGAACCGCGCCTTCTCGGAAATCATCCGTCGTCACGAAGTGTTGCGCAGCCGTCTGCTGCTGCGGGGAGATGAGCCGATACAACTTGTCTCCCCGGCGAGCGTCATAACCCTGCCGATTGTGGATCTGCGGGAAAGTGTCGATCCGGAGATGGAAGCCCGTGAGTTGGCTCGCCGGGAAGCCTCCGACCCCTTCGACCTTGCCCGGGATGAGCCGCTGCGTCTCCGTCTGCTGCGGCGTGGGGAGTCCGCCTGGACGCTCCTCCTGACCCTGCAGCACGTGGCCGCCGACGGTTGGTCCATGGACATTCTGTTTCGGGAGTTGGCCATCCTCTATGGCGCCTTCCGGGAAGGTAAGCCGTCACCTCTTCCTGAACTGGAGATTCAGTACGCCGACTATGCCGTCTGGCAGCGTGGCTGGCTTACCGGGGAACGTCTGCGGTACCGGCTGGAGTACTGGCTAAATCACCTGGCCAGCGCACCGGATTGTCTCAATCTTCCCACCGATCGACCCCGTCCGCCCCGGCAGAGTCATCAGGGGGGAACAGTCGCCTTTGCCGTGGATGCTCTCCTCACCGCCGAACTGCATGATTTGGGGCGTCGCTCCGGAGCGACCCTGTTCATGACGCTCCTGGCGGCTTGGGCCATCCTGCTTTCCCGCTACAGCGGTGAAGAGGATCTGGTTATCGGTTCCCCGGTGGCGAACCGGACTCAGAGCGCGGTGGAGCCGCTCATCGGTTTCTTCGTCAACACCCTGGCCTTGCGCGCCGACCTGAGCGGTAATCCCCCGTTCCTGGAACTTCTGGCCCGTCTCCGGCATACTTGTCTGGATGCCTATGCGCACCAGGAGCTTCCCTTCGAAATACTGGTGGAGTCACTGGGGGTTACGCGGAACCTCGCCCATGCCCCGCTCTTCCAGATCATGTTCATTCTCCAGAATGCCGATCCTGCGGCGCCGCTCCTCCCCGGACTGGATGTCACCCTTGCCGAAAGCGAGGGGGTGACGGCGAAGTTCGATCTGACGCTATCCGTCACCGAACTCCATGGGGGACTGACCGCTACCCTGGAATATGCTCTCGATCTTTTCGATGAAGAGACAATCCAGCGGCTGGGTGGGCAGTTTCAGGAACTGCTCCGTTCGGTTGTCGCCAATCCTGAACAACAGGTCTCTCTTCTTGCTATTCTCCCTTCAGAGGAGAGGCGGCGACTCCTGGTTGACTGGAATAACACGGCGGCGCCATTACCGGAAAAATGCGTGCATCAACTCTTCGAGGCGCAGGTTGAAGAGAGTCCGGACGCAGTAGCAGTGCTCTTCCAGGATGAAAGGCTCACCTACCGAGAACTCAATGCCCGTGCCAATCAGCTGGCGCACACGTTGATACGGCTGGGGGTCGTTCCCGATGCTCCGGTTGCCATTGCCCTGGAACGCTCCCCGGAGATGATCGTGGCGCTCTTGGCAGTTCTCAAGGCGGGGGGGGCCTATGTGCCGCTGGATCCGGGATATCCGTCAACGCGCCTTTCGTTCATGCTGGAGGATTCTGGCGCCCGGATACTGATTACCCAGGAAACGGTGCGCCATCGCCTGACACAGAAAGTTGAACATACTCTTTCTCTGGACACCCAGTGGACGGACATCGCTTGTCAGTCGGAGATGAACCCTCACCAGATGGTTGCTCCGGAGCACCTTGCCTACATCATTTATACTTCCGGTTCAACCGGAAAACCTAAGGGGGTGGCGGTAGGACATGGCGGACTTTTCAATTTTCTCCAGACAATGCAACGGAATCCAGGCTTCAACAGGAAGGATTCGCTTCTGGCCGTGACCACCGTCAGCTTTGATATTTTTGGTCTGGAGATCTATCTCCCCTTGATCTGCGGCGGACGTATTGTGGTGACTCGGAGTTTTGATGCTGTGGATCCGGTGGCTCTGATCACGCTACTGGATAAATATGATATCACTGTATTTCAGGCAACACCGGCCACTTGGCTGATGCTTATTGATGCCGGGTGGTCCGGGAAATCAAATTTGAAAATGTTGGTGGGTGGGGAGGCTTTGTCCGGATTCCTGGCACGAAAGATGCTTTTTCGAGGGGCATCGCTCTGGAATCTCTACGGTCCTACCGAAACGACCATCTGGTCGAGTTGTTACCTGGTAACTGAGCAAGATACGGATCATGCTGTTGTCACTATCGGTCGTCCCGTAGCGAATACACAGCTCTACATCCTCGACAGTCATCTTGAATCGACCCCCATGGGCGTTCCCGGAGAGCTGCATATCGGCGGCGCCGGACTAGCCAGGGGTTATCTGAACCGGCCGGAACTTACCGCGGAAAAATTCATTTCCGATCCCTTCAGTGACGTTCCCGGCGCCCGGCTCTATAAAAGCGGGGATCTGGCCCGGTATCGGTCAGACGGGAACATTGAGTTTCTTGGCCGGATGGATCATCAGGTGAAGATCAGGGGCTTTCGCATCGAGCTGGGGGAGATCGAAGCAGCGCTGGCGGCTCATCCGGGGGTTCGGGAGGCTCTGGTCAGTGCCGGAAGCGATGCCGACGGAGAGAAGCGTCTTGTCGCCTATGTGGTTCCCGCAGCAGATCGGCCCGCTCCCGGTGAGCTGCGCGCCTTCCTGAAGGTGACGCTTCCCGACTACATGCTTCCCGCGGCTTTTGTCTTTCCGGAAGCTCTGCCGCTCACACCCAACGGCAAAATAGACCGTAAGGGGCTACCGGAACCGGAGGCTTTTACCGATAGCGACAATTCGGCCGGAGATCTTCATGCAACGCCTCGGAATCTCCTGGAGCAGCAGTTGCTTCAACTCTGGCATAAGGCACTGGGACAATCCGACTTCGGTATCCACGCCAATTTCTTTTCAATGGGAGGTCATTCCCTCATTGCCGCTCGTCTCGCCTCTGAAATAGATCATCTTGTGGGGCATAAGGTACCCATTGCCTCTTTCTTTCATGCCCAGACCGTCGCCACTCTGGCTGTGCTGCTTCGTAATGATGAGGAAACTCCTGCCTGGAGTTCCCTCGTGCCGCTTCAACCGAAAGGAGAAAAAACGCCCCTTTTCGTTCTCCATGGGTGGGGAGGTGATGCCTACTGGTCTGTTCACATGGCGCAGAATCTTGCGCCGGAGCGACCCGTTTATGGTTTTCAGGCTGTCGGACTGGATGGCAAGACACCACGTCACACGTCCATTGATGCCATGGCAGAGCATTATGCCGCTCAGATTCGCTCCTTGCAGCCTACCGGCCCTTATCATCTCGTCGGCTGTTCCGTCGGGGGGTGGCTTGCTTACGCCGTTGCCGATCATCTTCTCCGTCAGGGGGGCGCTATCGGACTCCTGACGCTACTGGATACCCATGCAAACGCCAATATTCACAAATGGCTCAACTTCAACGAGTGGCTGGAATTGGGGAGTTATTTGATGGGCCGTGTTTCTTATCATGTAGACAAACTTCGTCATCGTCCCGAGGGGGGCAGAATTACCTATCTGAAGAAGCGCTTGGTTTCGCAGCTCTTCTATGCAAAGATTCTTTTGAGAAAACCAAAGAAATCACCGGAAATCGAAACAATCAACAATGCCAGATTTGCACACCAGGATTCGCCCCATGTCATGGATCATACCTCTACTATTGTCACATTTTATAGGCCGCCTCGACTTGATCTTGAACTTAATCTTGTTACCACCACAAAGACCAAGAGCCGTATGTTTCTCTTCTGGTATTACTACGCCCGCCGCGGGGTGAAAGTTCATCGGCTTTTCGATAACCATCATGATTATTACAGATCCCATGGCGCGGAGCCTCTCGCGGCCTTTTTGCGGCAACTTCTTCATGAAAACGAAAATCCAGGGACGGGAGAATGAAGACGGTGTGCTGCAATCTGAATTCTTGTCTGACCCCCCGACCCTGGCATCCTGATCTTCCCTGGGGTGGTGACGGATGGCTGGACTACTCTCCACAGGCTCCTCCCGCCATCTGGTTGATTCAGCGACAACTGGCTCTTGAAATTGCCGGCGACCTTCTTCCCCTGTTGTCGCCGGAAGAAAGAGGGAGGCTTTACCGACTGCGCCGGCAGGAGGATCGGGATTGTCTCCTCCTGGGGCGTGGGGTGCTCCGGCTGTTGCTGGCCCGTCCCCTGGGGGTTGTTCCCGCCGCCGTAAGGTTCGTTCAGACTCCTCACGGCAAGCCCTTTCTCGACCCGACCTGTACGGCCTCTTCGCTACAGTTCAATGTGGCCCATTCCGGTGACTTGATACTGTTGGGATTTCACCCCCGCCGTCCCGTGGGGGTTGATTTGGAAATGTATGGAGCGGATATGGAGTGGCAACCCATCGCCCGACAATTTTTTCCTCGGATGATAAGCGATGGGATCGCTGCTCTGACCCAGGCCGAGCAACTCCCTGCTTTCTATCGGCAGTGGTGCCGTTTGGAGGCCGCCCTTAAGGCGCGGGGGACCGGTTTTGCCACAGACTCTCATGCTGCTTGTCGGCCGGAGCCACCGGGGACGGTTTCGGCAGGTTCCCATGATCTGCTGCTCCCCCCGAATTACGCGGGGAGCGCCGCTGTGATATGATCATGGACCATCTGTTCGACACCCTTCATATCATGATCGTCCTTACTCTCCTGATCGTGGCGGTGGGGTCGGCGGGGCATGCCCTGCTGAGAAAGAGCGACCCCCGGTCGGCGTTGGTCTGGGTGGTCATCTGCCTGACTCTTCCCTTGGTGGGAGCGGTTTTTTACTGGAGCCTGGGGGCCAACCGGATACACCGGCGGACCCTCAAGTGGCGCCAAAGCGGTCGCCGACTGGGGAACGGCGAGATTGCCCACCGCACGGGGATTTTTGCAGCAAAGGAACTGCCACTCCAAGCGAGGCACCTGGAGACCCTGAGGAATCTCTCCGATCGGGTGGCTCATGGGCTTCTTCTGGGGGGGAACCGTATCTCCCTTCTGCGAAACGGCGAAGAGGCCTATCCCGCCATGCTGGCCGCCATCGCCGGCGCCCGGGAATCGGTACACTTGAGCAGTTATATCTTTGACAATGACCGGACCGGGGAAGCGTTTGCGGCGCAGCTCCGGGAGGCTGCGGGGCGTGGCGTTGCCGTGCGATTGCTCATCGACAGCCTGGGTGAACTCTACTCCTTCCCCAGCGGCATGCGACTTTTCAAGGGGTCCGGGGTCCGGGTGGGGCGATTTCTGCCGTTGGTGAGGGGGATCTACGTTAATCTGCGCAACCACCGGAAACTATTGATCATCGACGGGCGGATGGCTTTTACGGGGGGGATGAATATCAGCGACCGGCACCTGGTTAAGTCTGCTTCCCGACCGGTGGTGGATCTTCATTTTAGCGTGACGGGTCCGGTGGTGGCCGACCTGCAGAAGAGCTTTCTTGAGGATTGGTATTTTACCACCGGGGAGTTTCTTGACGATCCCGCCTGCTTCCCGGAGCTTCTGCCGATGGGGAACTCTACTGTCAGGGGGATAGCCGATGGCCCCGACCGGGAGTACCGGAAGCTACAGTGGATCATCATCGGGGCGCTTTCCTGTGCCAGGGAGCGGGTTCAAATCATGACCCCCTATCTTATTCCGGGGAGATCACTGATTTCCGCCCTGGCCACCGCCGCCCTGCGGGGGGTTGATGTCACCATCATCCTGCCCCGACAAAACAATCTCCTCTTTGTCCACTGGGCCAATCGGGCGTTTCTTCCTGAACTGCTCCGGTTTGGCATCAAAATTTATTACCATCCTCCCCCCTTCGTCCATACCAAGCTGTTTCTTGTGGACGGTGTCTGGGGACTCATCGGTTCCGCCAATCTGGACCCCCGCAGCCTGCGTCTCAATTTCGAACTGAATCTTGAACTTTACGATCCCGATTTTTGCGGGGAACTGGAAGCTCATTTCCTGGAGGCGCTGACCATGTCTCGACGGGTCCTTCCCGGAGAACTGTCGGGACGGTCGCTTCCGGAAAAACTCCGGGACAGCGGGGCAAAATTGTTCTCACCGTATCTCTGACAACATACCGTTATACCGCGAAATATTTTCCTTCCTGATGATGGAAAACCAGGGCCGAGACACTGGCCTCGGGGTCCATCATATACCCTTCGGTGAGCTGAACTCCGATCTGCTCCGGCTGCAGCAGGGTGAAGAGTTTCGCCTGATCGCTGATCTCCGGGCAGGCGGGATAGCCGAAGGAGACCCTGATCCCGTGGTACTCCGCATTATAGAGCTGCTTCATGGTGAGATCCGCCGGGTCGGTGATCCCCCAGGCATCGCGGATTCGCTTGTGGATGAACTCGGCGGTGGCTTCGGCCATTTCCAGGGCCAGGGCCTGGAGGATGTGGGAGTTCAGGTACTCCCCCGCATCTTTCAGCTGTTCCGCCTTCTCCCGTACCCCCTGGCCGCAGGTGACCACGAAGAGGGCCACGCTGTCTTTCTCCCCCGATGCCAAGGGGCGGGCGAAATCGGGGAGAGAGAGCCGCTCTCCCCCTGCCTGACGGGGGAAGGTGAAGCGGACGACTTCGGCGCCGGAGCCTTCCGGGTCGAAGAGGATCAGGTCGTCGCCGTCACCGGCAGCGGGGAAGAAGCGGTAGAGCGCCTGGGGCTTGATGAGGAGCTCCTCCCTCGCCTGGGCCAGGAGCGCCTCCACCGCTTGGTGGACCTTTACCGCCTTGTCGTCTCCCGCGGCCAACAGCTTATCCACCACACCCATGAGCCCCAGATGCTTGCTGTAAAGCATCTGCCGGTTGAGGTAGGGGGTCACATGAGCCAAAGGGATATCCCGCATGATATGCGGCGTGAACTCCGGGGTGACGGGGAGGGGGAGGTCGCATCTCACCGCCGACCGGCCGGGCGCCGACGGGTCGGGGAGCGGCGCCGGACGGAGCGGCATCTGTTGGGCCGTCTGTTGCTGCTCCGCGGTCTGCCGGAGGAGCTCCGAACGGAGGAGCGGGTCGGAGAGCCGGTTGGCCAGCTCCAGGCCGGACATGGCCTCCTTGGCGTAAAGAACCGGGCCGCCGTAGAGCGGGGCGATGCGGGTGTCGGCGAATTTTTTTGACAGGGCCGCCCCACCCACCATCAGCGGTACGTGAATACCGGCAGCCTTCAAGTCTCCTGCCGTGATCGCCATCTGCTGAGCGCTTTTTACCAGAAGCCCCGAGAGACCGATGAAGTCGGGGTTCTCCCGCCGGGCAGCTGCAATAAGCTCTTCCGGCGGCACCTTGATCCCCAAATTTACCACTTCGTAGCCGTTGTTGCTGAGTATGATCTCCACCAGGTTCTTGCCGATGTCGTGAACATCCCCCTTCACCGTGGCCAGAAGCATCTTCCCCTTGGTGGTGCTCTCCGATTTTTCCAGAAACGGCTGGAGATAGGCCACCGCCGCCTTCATCGCCTCCGCCGACTGGAGCACCTCGGCCACGATGAGCTGGTTGTCGTTGAAGAGTCGCCCCACCTCCGCCATTCCCGCCATGAGGGGGCCGTTGATGATCTCCAGGGGGCGATCTCCCCGTGCCAGGGTTTCGTCCAGATCGGCGGTGAGCCCATCCTTGATCCCTTCGATGATGTAGCGGGGGAGTCGCTGGTCCAGGGGGAGGTCAGCGGGGGGGATGTGGGAAATTGGCGCCCGATCCCGGAAAGCCGCGGCAAAGTGGGCGATGGGATCGCTCCCCCGCCAGAAAATGAGATCTTCGGCAAGACGAAGCTCCTCCTCGTGGATACCCGCGTACCGTTCCAATTTCTCGGTGTTGACGATGGCGTAGGTGAGGCCGGCCTTGACGCAGTGGTGCAGAAAGACCGAGTTGAGGATCTCCCTTCCCGCCGGGGGAAGGCCGAAGGAGACATTGGATATCCCCAGGATCGTGCTGCAGCGGGGGAACTCCCGGGTGATGAGTCGCACCCCTTCGATGGTCTCCAGGCCGGAGCCGTTGTAGTTGTCGTCGCCGCTCCCCGCGGGGAAGACCAGTGGATCGAAGATCAGCTCCTCCGGGCGAATGCCGTATTTGTTCACCAGAAGATCGTAGGAGCGACGGGCCACGGCCAGCTTCCGTTCCCGGGTAACCGCCATGCCATGCTCACGGTCTTCGTCGATGCATCCCACGACAACGGCGCCGCCGTAGCGGAGGAGGAGGTCGGCGGCTTGGGCGAACCGTTCTTCTCCATCTTCCAGGTTGATGGAGTTGAGGACGCTCTTTCCCTGGAGCCGTTGGAAAGCCAACTCCATGACCGCTTTATCGGTGCTGTCGATCATGAGCGGGGCGCGGACTTTGCGGGGGAGGAAATCCAGGAGCCGCATCATGTCGTCGCTTTCCTCCCGGTCCGGGTTGGCCACGCAGACGTCGATGACCTGTGCCCCCCCTTTGACCTGGGTCCGGGCGATCTCGCTCCCCTCCTCGAATTTACCGGCGATGATGAGATTCTTGAACTTGCGGGAACCGATGACGTTCGTCCGCTCTCCCACCAGCACCGGGCGGGCATCATCCTCGATGAAGAGCGGCTCGATCCCCGAGATAACCTTGCGTCGTGATGCCGCCGGCCGGCGTGGCCGCTTCCCCGCCACCATCCGGGCGATGGCCGCAATATGAGCGGGAGTCGTGCCGCAGCATCCCCCCACGATGTTGAGCCACCCCTCGTCCACGAAACGGAGCAGTTTCTTGGCCAGGGAGTCGGGAGTTTCGGCATAGTTGCCGTTCTCGTCGGGGAGTCCGGCATTGGGGTAAACAGAGACGCCGCAGGTGGCCAGCTGGGAGAGGGAGCGGAGGTGGTCGGTCATGAACTCCGGACCGGTGGCGCAGTTGAGGCCGATACTCATGAGTCCCAGGGAGTCCTCCAGGTGGCAGACACTGGCGTAGAGGGCTTCTACCCCCTGACCGGCCAGCATGGTTCCGGTGGCCTCGATGGTCCCGGAGATCATGAGCGGAACGCTCTTGCCGCACTCCCTGAAAGCCCGCCGGATTCCTTCCGCGGCGGCCTTGAGATTAAGGGTGTCCTGGGCCGTCTCCAGGAGAAGGAGATCCACCCCCCCGGCCAGGAGACCCAGGGTCTGGCCATGAAAGGCGGTGACGAGCTGAGCAAAGGTGACGCCGCCGGTGACCGAGATGGTCCGGGTCGTCGGCCCCATGGAGCCGGCCACCCAGCGGGGTTTTTGCGGAGTCGCCAAGGCGTCGCAGGCGGCGCGGGCGATCTCCGCGGAGAGGCGGTTGATCTCAAAGACCTGATCCGCCAAGCCGTATTCGGCCAGGACAATGTCGGTGGCGCCGAAGCTGTCGGTCTCGATGATGTCGGCCCCGGCCTCCAGGTAGGCGCGATGGACGTCCGCGATGACATCGGGGCGAGTCAGCACCAGCTGCTCGTTGCACCCCTCGTATTCCGGCCCGCCGAAGTCGGCGGCGGTGAGGTGGCGCTCCTGGAGTTGGGTTCCCATGGCGCCGTCGATGACAAGGATGCGGTCTTGGAGAGCCTGGTGGATACTCTGGGACATGAAGGACTCCTTGATGTGGTTATGCCTGTAGGGGCACGGCGCGCCGTGCCCCTACGTTTGTCATGCGGGCAGCAGTCCGTCCACGATCCCCAACACTGCGTCGGCTCGATTGAGGGTGTAGAGGTGGATACCGGGTGCACCGGAGGCAAGGAGCTCCTCGGCCTGTCGGCGGGCATAAGCTACTCCCACCCGCTGTACCGCCGCCGCGCCACCGGAGCGGTCTGCTTCTTCCAGTTCCGCCATGTAGAGCGGAGGGACGGCGGCGCCGCAGAGGGAGATGATCCGGTTGATTACCTTGAGGTTCACCACGGGGAGGATGCCGGGGATGATCGGTTTGGTGATCCCCAGGGCGCGAGCTCTCCGGACTAATTCCAAATAATGGGTGTTGTCGAAAAAAAGCTGGGTTACCACAAAGTCGGCCCCCTGCTCCAGTTTGAGCCGGAGCGTCAGGAGGTCGGCTTCCGGGCTTGTCGCCTCCGGATGGGTTTCCGGGTAGCCGGCGACACCGATTCCCATCTCCGGGTGGCTGGAGCGGATGAGCGACACCAGGTCGGAGGCGTGCCGCAGGGGGCGGCAGGGGAGGGTATCGTGCATGCTCTCCTGGGGGAGGTCGCCCCGGAGCGCCAGGACATTGGTTACCCCTTCACGGGTCAGATCGTCTAGAAACCGCTGAACTTCGTCACATTCCGAGCCGATGCAGGTGAGGTGAGCCATGCTCTCCATGCCGTGATCCCGTTTGAGGCGGGAGACGATTTCCAGGGTGTTGTCGTGGCTGCTCCCCCCCGCGCCGTAGGTGACCGACGCGAAGAGTGGGTCTGTTCCGGCAAGCCTGTCAACGGTTCGGAAAAAAGCCGGCCATTCCGCCCGCTCCTTGGGAGGGAAAAATTCCAGGGAGATGAACGGTTTCCGGGGAGTTATTGAGTCGATGATCCGCATGGATGCTCCTGCTGATGGCTAGGATGAAAAATGGTGCAAGCTGACTCCCAAAGGAGCAGGAGTCACTCCGTCTTCTTTGCATCCAGAAGCACGCTTGACGCCTCATCGATGAATGCGTCAACGGCATTATCCAGGTGGTTCAGACTTTCATGAACTTCCTTGAGCTCCGCTTCGGAAGGCTGGCATGCCGGCTCTTTAAGGCACCGGATTACCTCGGTAAACGCTCGATTGCTGACGAAAAAAAAGCCATGGATGCTGGTCGGGTTGGTAATAGCCACATTATCTGTTTCGTAGTTGTTGAGTTTTGCCCCGATTCCCGGTGAGATCAGGCGCATGGCCTTGCTTTGGTAGACCCCCAATTTCACGTTCCACCGTTGTCGACTCTCGGATGCTTCGCGCCAGAGCGACAAGGCTTCCTGGCGGGATTCCTTGTTATCCGAGTAGAGGAGACCTTCCACGTGTCGCAACTGCGCCACCCGAAGGTTCATCACTTCGGACAACTCCTCGATGAAGTTCTGCCCTTCATCCAACCTTCGTTTCATTACCTCGAATTGTCGCTGTTTCTCCAGATTCCTGTCCTGGTACCATTGCACCAGCATGGTGCCGACTACGGCGATAAGGACGATCCCGATGAGCAGTCGGGAAAGATCTGAATTCAGCAGCACCCAGGTACTGTTATTCTTTATCGGTTTTCGCGGTTTTTCAGTCATTGTCGTTCCTTCTCTCGTGTGGAGTACCTGCTGCGGGGGGGGCGGCGTCGATTCCCGCGCGATTATTTACCTGTTATGGGATTTCAGGATAACAGTTATAAAGCACTTATATGGTTTTAATCAACTCATAATCCATCATCCTGCTTGACTGTAAGATTAATTTTTTCAGCAGATCTGGGTTCTTACGATTTTCTTAATGATTTGGTTTATTAGATATGCTATTTTGCTCTCAATACGATGAAGGAGCCTACATGACGGCACTCTTGTTGATTTCTTTGACAACCCTGCTTCTGACCATATATCTGGGTTTTGATCTGTACACAGGCCGTTACTACTACCTGCTCAACGCTCGGAACAAGTCCACCGAGGGGTTTATCCGGTGGTGGGGTGGAAAAAATGCCCTGTTTTTGGCGCTCATGGCGGGCGCCTATCTGCTTACCCTCCTGCTCTCTGCCCTTGTTGAATGGCGCCAAGCCCCCCTCAACCTGGTGGCCATGGCGGTTGTCTGCCTCTTTCTTGCTCTACTGGGGGGGCGCGGTAGGCTTTCTGGCCATGAATCGGGAGGTTATCCCCCGGCCCTTTCCCTGCTGGGGGAGACGAGACGGTTCTGGCGCAACATAACGCCGCAAAAAAAACGTCGTCATCGGGACTCCAGGAAGGAATGATTTTCGGACGTCAGTCGTTGCCGGGAATCAACCGGTAATCAGGAACCCCTGGAACTCGCCCAGGTAATCATGCCGAACCACGGTTACCTGATCCACTCGCGCCTCCTCCGGGCCGCGGCCGCACCACTCCACCAGCGAGGTGACGGCGTTCTCTTCCCCCTCGAAACACCCTTCTACTGTCCCATTGGGGAGATTTCGCACCCACCCGGTCACTCCCAGCGTCTGGGCCTGTTGTCCGGTGAAGTAGCGATAGCAGACCCCCTGCACATGGCCCGTGACGGTTATCAGCATTCTTGTCTTCATGGCGACTCCGCTCCTTCCATCAGGGTAAGGAATTCTTCTTCACTTAACACCTTCACCCCGAGGCTGCGCGCCTTGTCCAGTTTTCCACCTGCCTCATCCCCTGCAACCAGATAGTCGGTTTTCTTGGAAACCGAACCGGCGGCATGTCCTCCCTCCTGTTCAACCAGCGCCTTGGCGGCGTCACGGGTGAACCGGGTCAGCGTGCCGGTGAAGACAAAGGTTCTGCCGGTGAATCTCCCTCCCAGCTGTTTTGCCGTGGTGGTGGGTGAAACTCCGGCGGCCATGAGCCGGACCATGACTTCACTGTTCCGGGGGTTTTGAAAAAACGAAGAAATACTCTGCGCCACCTGGGGGCCGACCTCTCGGATGGTGAGAAGTTCCTCCATGGTGGCGGCGGCCAGGTTACCCACCGTGCCGAAGGCGGCGGCAAGGAGTTTAGCCGTCTGTTCTCCCACATGCCTGATCCCCAATCCGTAGATGAACCGGTCAAGTTCCCGATGTTTGCTCCGCGCTATGGCCCCCAGTAGTTTTTCCGCCAGTTTCTCCCCCATCCGTTCAAACTGCATGAAATCGTCACTGGTGAGGGTATAGAGGTCAGCCACCGTGCCGACGAGGTTAAGACGTAGCAACTGATCGATATGTTTCTCCCCCAGTCCATCGATGTCCATGGCGGCTCGGGAGGCAAAATGGATGATGGATTCGCGCACCAGGGCGGGACAGGCCAGATTGAGGCAGCGGAGCGCTACTTCGCCGGTGATTTTGGCAATGGTTGAGCCGCACGAGGGACAGCATTCAGGCGGCTTCGCCGGCAACTCGGTTCCCATGCGACGATCAATCAATACTCGGACGACCGCCGGGATGACATCGCCGGCCCGCTCCACGATCACCGTGTCTCCCGCGCGAATATCTTTTTTCTCCAGTTCCTCCCAGTTGTGAAGAGTCGCACGGGAAACGATCACTCCGGATACCTCCACCGGCCTGAGATTGGCAACCGGTGTAATGACTCCGGTCCGTCCCACCGAGGGGACGATGGCCTCCACAATGGTTATCGCCTGGCGTGGCGGGAACTTCCAGGCAATGGCCCAGCGGGGTGAGCGGGCTTTTTCCCCCAGTTCCCTTTGAAGGGGATAGGAATCTACCTTGACGACTACGCCGTCGATTTCATAAGGGAGCGACTCCCGAACTCTGCCCATCTCCTGAAAATAGTCGATGACCCCGGATGTGCCGACGACTTTACGAACCAGAGGGTTGACCGGGAATCCCCAGGTTGCGATGGTGTTGAGAAAATCCGTCTGAGTTGTGAAGGTGTGGCCGATAACCTCTCCCGGCGCATAACAGAAAAGAGCCAAAGGGCGGCGGGCGGTGATTCGGGAATCAAGTTGGCGAATTGCCCCCGCTGCGGCGTTGCGGGGGTTGGCAAAGGGGGCTTCACCGTTTTCTTCTCGTTCCTGGTTGAGCTTTCGGAAGGGAGCAAGAGGGAGGTATACTTCCCCGCGCAGTTCCATAAGGTGGGGGGCGGGAAGGGGAAGACGTAAGGGGATCCCCCGGACTGTTTTCAGATTCCGGGTTACATCTTCACCCGTGATCCCATCGCCGCGGGTGGCGGCGGTGGAAAGTATCCCCTGCTCATAGACAAGTTCCACGGCGAGGCCGTCCATCTTCGGTTCGCAGACATACTCTATCTCGCCGGAGTTCATGCCGAGAAATCGTCTGATCCGCTGGTCAAATTCAAGAAGATCGCTTTCCTGGAGAGCATTTCCCAAGGAAAGCATGGGGCGGCGATGCCGGAGCGGGGTGAACTTGTCCAGCGGTGCGCCACCGACTCGACCGGTGGGGGAGTCGGGGAGCGCCAGGTCGGGAAAAGAGCGCTCCAGTTCTTGTAGTTCCCGGAACAACAGGTCGTAGTCGGCATCAGGCAGTTCCGGACGGTCTTCCTGAAAATAGAGACGGTTGTGGCGTTGTATCTCGCCCACTAGTCTGACGATGCGGTTTTGAGCTGTTTCCCGGTTCATGCGGTTGCTCCGTGGGGTAGGATGGGGTCGTTTATATCATACCCGTGGCATCTTTGCAAACCGGCCCGCGCGCCGATTCGGTTTCAAAAAAAAGGCGCTGCCCCAGGGGGACAGCGCCTTTTTCAGCTAAACCAGGTTCTCTTATTTCGCGCCTTCGATCTTGATGCCCGGTGCGAAGATGATCTTGTCGAAAGTCCGGTTGAGGCTCTTGCTCTGGAAGTTGACCATGGGGGGAGAATCGGGGAACTCCACGCTCTCGCCAACCTTGACCTTGGTCTCCATGACGGCAACCCAGAGTTTTTGACCTTTCTCGTCAACCTGAATGTAGGTGTAACCGGCGGCGTTCATGGTCTCAAGGACCGTCCCCTTGTGGTTGTTTGAGGCGCTGGGAACTTCCATGGGCTTCAGGCCGGCATGGGGGTCACCGGCATGGGCGCCGTCCGCGGGCATGCCGGGTTTTCCGGCCGATGCGGGGGGCATCTTGGGTGCCTCTTCCTTTTTCTTGCAGCCGGCTCCGGTTACCGCCAGGCATAAAAACAGCACAAATAATGTCTTTTTCACGTGTATCCTCCCTGTTGATTGTGTGACTGTGACGAAAAACATCCCCTTATACCCCATTTCCGCATCAAAAATCAATAAAAAAACTATTGACCCAGGATGACCGCCCCGGTGTCGGTGAAGAGTTTCGCGGGGAGCTGAAAGAGTCGTTTGAAGATATTGACCACTCCCGTGGCCATGGACGAGACGGTTTTTACCGAGACCCGTGGATCGTCGATAGTACCGGTGATCTCGAAATATGAGGTGATCCATGACTTGTCCTTGCCGGTGAGTATCCAGCCGACAATGGGTATCCGGTTGACGACCTTATCCACCGCCTGGAGCGGTTGGATCCCCACGATGACATTAAGAGTGTCCCGGGGGAGATTCAACGATCCCACCGCCGAGATATTCATGGCCTCGCTCTTTACGAACAGATCGGAGGATGAGAAGACGCCATCCTTGATCGCAACGGCGCCGGTTATCTCACTGAACGGCATGCCGCCGGTGGTCATTTCGGGCAGGTGCATCTTGAGCAACTGGGAGACATTGAGTATGGAGAAAATCTTGGCCAGGGAGGCGAACCGTCTGATGGAGCCGTTGTCGATATGGAAGGAGAGCGATCCCAGTAGTGATTTTTTTACGTCATCCCAAGCTCCCCCCCGGGCGTTGAGCTCACCCTGGGCTGACAAGGTTCCCCATAGTTCCTGTTTTTTAACCCCCAGAGCCTTCAGTAATGCCTGGGATGAGATTCGCCGCAGCTCGTAATTGACTTGATAGCGCGCCGCTCGACCGGCAGCCGTATCTACCCGGACCTTGGAGGTAATAGTTCCTCCCATCGTCTGGAATTCAATGGGTTGCAGGTAGAGAATGCCGTCCTCGTAGATGATGTCGGTGGTAAGTTTGTCGAAAGATACCTCTTTGAATTTTCCCGATTCCGCTTTCAGGGATGCTCTCAGGAGAGGTTTATCACCCCCCCCCGCGAGGGGCTTTTCCCGTTCCAATGCCGCCAGGGTCAGAATGTCGTCCAATTCCAGATGGGGAGAGGTGATCGCCAGATCGGCGCGGGGATGGCGCAGATCCTGGATCGTTCCGGTCACGGAAAGATGAGTATTATTTATTTGTGTGGAAAAAGAAGCAATGCGCATGGATTGCTCCTGGAGAGTGATGCTTCCCTGCACCCGACTGGGACGGAATGCCCTGTCGGAGCTCTTCAGTCCCAGGTCGGCCGGGTCCACCAGCGGTGAAGAAAAGGCGATGTTTACGATCGGTTTGGCGAAGTTCGCCAGGGTTCCCTTGCCGTAGAGGAGGGTTGTTCCCAGCTTGGCCGAGATGAGGGATGTTTCCAGCCGCGAGCCGGTGAAGGTCACGGCGCCGTTAAGCTCGGTCAGCGGTTTCATCCCTTCCCAGGGAAGGAACGACGCGGCGGCAAGGGCGACGGTTCCGGAGACGGATATCTGGCCGGCCGTGGAGGTTGGCCGGGTGCCGTGCAGGGATAGCTGCACGTTTCCCCGTGGCTGGTATCTGCTGATCCGCGGCGCCAGCGGCGCCAGGTTTGCCAGGGAAAACTGGTTGGTTGCCAAGGTAAAGCTGACTTCTTCATCCCCGTTGTAACGATACTCCGCCGAGGCTTTGGCCGATAGTGGTGGGAGGCGGTACTGCGCCTCCTTGAGCGTCGTCCGGTCAGGGGTGAACTCCACCTTGAATGATGCCGAGTTGACCATGCCGGCCGGCTTGGTCAGGATGCCGGGAATCGTGTAGGCTGCCTGGCTGAGATCCCATGAACCGGAGATAGTATAGTTGTTCGTAGGGCCGTCTCCAGCCAACAGCAGCGTACTTGCGCCGTTCACTCCTGCCTGACCCTCTTTCCCGAGCTTGAACAGCCAAGCCGCCTCCGTGGAAGAGGGAGTCATGGCCATGATGAAATGGTAGAGGGTGGGGCTTTCCACGGGATAATCCCTGAGGGCGCCATCCAGGGTGAAGGGAGAGGCGCCGAAACGCCCCGTTATTTTTTTCAGGTTGAAATCTTTGCCGGCAAGTTCCAGCTCTCCCTTGAGTTCCGTGAACCGGGGGACTTTGCTTCCCCACTCCACGATTCCCTTCTCGATGGTTCCCCGGACTGCCAGAATATTGTAGTTGGTCCCCTTTTCCATGGCAAGAATCTGGCTGATCTTGCCGTTCAGCAGTGTGCCGTCATTGATCCGTACACTCCCCCCCTTGATCTTTTGTTCGATAAATTCAGATGGCTCCCGGACGATAACCCCATAGGGGATGTACCTCGAGAACTTCTCCAGGGGGATAAGGGTGGAGGTTGCCTTGGCGATGATGCGGGGATCCCCCGTGGCGAGGTCGCGGATGGCGCAACTTCCCTTGATACGGACGCCGTCCAGGGTGGCGTCCAGGGATGAGACGTTTACCTGATCGGGGGAGAGTTCCAGTGTGTAGGTCGCGGCCAGGTTCTTTGGTTCCAGGAGCGCATGAAAAATCGGCTGGTAGTCCAGGCGGGCGCCGTCGATCTTCACAGAGCCCTTTGCCGTGAATCGGGTCACTTCACCCTTGAAGCTGCTCTGGGTTGAGAGTCGACCCAGGATCTTTTTGAACGGGACATGGCTGCGGTAGTAGGGCCAGAAGGGGGCGGCGTCCAGCCCCACCGTGGTTATCTCCAGATCCAGATCGGAGTGATCCAGGGTGACGCCGGTGGGAGGGGGGCGTACCTTTCCCTTGACGGAGAGCGAACCCAGTGACTGTTGCCCATCCCCCAGGAAGGCGGCGAAGGAGATGTTCCCTTTCTTTCCCCGGGCAAGACGGTTAAGCATGAAATCCGTCTTACTGAGGACCAGGGTGAGCCCCTCCTCCGAGGCTTTCCGGTCGGTGAAGACGATGGTTCCCCGGCTCACCTTGACTCCTTGGATCTGGAGGGAGAGCGATGAAGGGTGCTGCTCCAGCAGATCGGAGAGGGAAAAAGCGCCGTCCCGGTTACGGGTGATGGCGATGTGGGGGGCGTCCAGGTCTAGTTCCTTGATGATGATCTTTTTTTCCAGCAGAGGGAGTAGGGCGATGCGCAGAGTCAGTCGGTCGGCGTGGAGGAACCGGGAAACGCCGTCCCGTTCGGTGATGGTAATCCCGGTGAAGGTAAATGAGGGGCCGTAGCGAAGGGTGAAGTCGCCGGTCCGGTAGGAAACTTCCCGATGCAGAGCGGACCCCAGTTCAGCAACGATCTGTTCCTTGTACGTGTCCATCCGGAGGAGTTGTTGCAGATACAGGGCCGCTCCTCCCGCCAGGAGCAGGAACGAAAAAAGAATGAAGAGAATGCGCCTGCCGGTGAAGAGTCTCATGGCGGGAGTATACCGATTCACGGCGGAACGTGCAAGCAGCATGAACTTCATCAGCTCAAGCCCTACAAGGGAAGTGGCTTCTCCCTTGCATCGCCGTTGTCAGGCCACGACAAAAGCCCCGCCGAGATTTCGGCGGGGCTTTCAAAAATGGGCAGCTATCGCAACGTCGGGAGTTAGCCCAGGGAGTTGACGAGCTTGGTGAGACGGGAAACATTGCGGGACGCGGTGGAGCGATGAATGACACCCTTGGTGGCTGCACCGTCAACGATGGGAATCGCCGCGGTGAGAGCTTCCTTGGCGGCGGTGGCGTCTTTGGCCGCGGCTGCTTCCCTGACCCGCTTGATGAAGGTTTTGAGGGTGGATTTGATATGGGTGTTGCGCTCGTTTTTCTTCTGATTCTGTTTGATCCGCTTGATGGCCGACTTATGATTTGCCAAAACTGCACCTCCAGGTAGGGGTAAAAGTATTCGTTACGAAAGCGTAGTAATTATCATCAAACGGGAAGGGAGTCAAGAGAAAATGTCGCATACTCTTCTTCCGGTGGTTATTGGGTGGTTACGGCAGATTATCGGCGATCAGTTCCTGAAGTTGTTGAGCGTTGATTCCTGATACTTTTACGACTTTGTGGCGGGAACTTTCACCCGTGATGATGGTGACGTCCCGTCGCCGAACCTTGAGGAGTTGAGCAAGAAAGTCCACGCACTGCTCGTTTGCCGCGCCGTCCACCGGGGGAGAGGTGAGGCGGATCTTCATCGCTCCGTTCAGGATGCCGGTAATGCCGCACTTGGATGCCCGTGGCTGGGCATGCACGGCAAAGGTGATGCCGCCATCTCCCTCCTTGACGGAGATCCGTTCCGCCGCTTCATTCATCGATTGTGGAGAGCATCTTACTGTGGGAATCCAGGAGCGACTTGAATGACGCCTCGAACTGCTGTCTTTGGCGGCGCAACTCCTGGAGTTCGGTGCGCAGTTCCACCAGTCGCGCCTCTGCCGTGGAGAGGAGTTTCTCCCCTTGCAGCTCCGCCTCGGTGATGATCAGGTTCGCCTCTTTCTGAGCGTTACTCTTCATGTCCTCGGTGATCCGGTGCGCCGCCAGCATGGTCTCGCGAAGGGCTTTTTCCCGGCTATTCATCTCTTCCAGTTCGGTCAGCGCTTTTCGGTTCTGTTCCTTCAGGTCGTTGTTTTCCCGGATGAGCTGTTCCATTTCCTGGCTCACCTGTTGGAGAAAACCGTCAACCTCGTCAGGGTCGAGTCCTCCGAAGATCCGTCCCTTGAATTGCTGTTGCAGGATGTCCAGCGGGGTGATGTTCATGGGAATACTCCCGTGCCTGTTTTCATGGACCAGGCTAGTCCAATGACCGAGGTGACGATGAATCGTTGCAGAAACTGGACTGCCAAAAGGACGACCAGGGGAGAAAGGTCAATTCCTCCCAGATCCGGCAACAGGGAACGGACCCGGTGCAAAATCGGTTCCGTGGCGCGATAGAGAAAGTTTACGATGGGGTTATACGGGTCGGGGTTTACCCACGAGATGATGGCCCGGCCGATGATGATGTAGGTATAGAGAGTCAGGAGGATGTCGGTTATTTTGGCGAAGGCAAGGAGCAGATTGGCGATAATGGTCATGTGTTCCTCGAAAAGCGGCGGATATGAAGAGATGTTTATACAGAAAAAGGGGTTACTCTGTCAAGGAAGGAAACCCGAAAGTCATGGCCGGCGTAATGTCTTGAACAGCGAGGAAAAGTCTTCCTCGCCAAGAGCCGCCTGCCGGGCACCCTTGAAAAGCTCATTCACCGCCGCGGTGCAAGGGAGCCGTTGCATCAGTTCGTCTCCCAGATCGATGGCAAGGCGAAGATCTTTTTGCATATGCTTCAGCGGGAAGGCGGCGGGATACGCGTCGGCTATGATGTTTTCCCCCTTGAGACGGAACAGGGGGTTACCCAGGGCGCCCGCGTCCAGCACGTCCAGGATTTCCACCAGATTGAGCTGACTTTTTTCTCCCAGGGCCAGCCCTTCGCAGAGCGCCGCCATCATCCCCCCCATGATCAGGTTCACCACAATCTTCATCCTGGCGCCGTTCCCCACGGCGCCCAGGTGCAGGATCTTCTTTCCCAGCTTTTCCAGACAGGGGAGAACCTCATCGTAGAGGGAGCGGTCGCCGGCCGCGAGGATGATGAGGCTCCCATCTTCCGCCGGTTTCTTGCTCCCCGAAACCGGAGCCTCCAAAAATCGTCCTCCCCGGGCAATGAGCGCCGTCCGGATCTCCAGGCTCGTCGCCGCATCCACGGTGGAAAAGTCCACATACCCTTTGCCGGCCGTCATCGCCCCAAGAACTCCCTGGTCACCGAAACAGACCGTCCGCGCTGCCGCCGGGTCGGAGAGCATGGCGAAGGTGATGTCGCAGTGGGCCATTACCGCAGCGGGAGATAGAGCCACACGGGCCCCCATGGCTGCCAGTTCCTCCGTTTTTCCGGGAGAGCGGTTCCATACCGTGACAGGATACCCCCCCTTCACCAAGTTGGTGGCCATTGCCGTCCCCATGATGCCGAGACCGAGAAAACCGTACTGTTTCATCCGTATTCTCCTCAAAGTGTTGGATTATTGATGGCGTGAACGTTCACTTTGTCCGGCGGTCGGGGCCGTTGCAGACGGGGGCCACCGCGCAGTCGCCGCACGGTTCCCTGCTTTTGCCGTCGCATCCTTCCGAGATCCCCAGGTGGCAGAGTGAAAAATCATATTTTACCGGGTCGTCCTGGTCAAGTTCCCTCAGTCCGGCCGTGATCTCGCGGGCCATTTTCCAGTCTGCCTGGTTTCTCTTCGTGAGGGCAAGGGAACGGGCGATCCGGCGGATATGCAGGTCCACCGGGATGACCAGCTGTGACGGTGAGATGCTGTCCCAGAGCCCCAGGTCGATGCCGTCATCAGGCCGTACGACCCACCGGAGAAACATGCAGAGACGCTTGCAGGCGCTCCCCGAGGCGGGAGAGGGGAACAGGAAGGGGAAGTAGGAGTCATGGGGAATTCCCTGCTCCCCGAAGAGCGGGCCATACTCCAGACCGAGCACCCTGGCGCTGAAGGAGGTCAGGGTGTCGGTGATGTCGGGGGCCGCCGCATTGTGGCCGCGGCAGAAAAATGCCTGAATGCTTCCCGCCTCCCGGATCATCATCCGGATCGCCAGGAGGAGGGCGCAGAGGTCGCGGTGATCGTTAAAGCGGTGTCTGAACCCGGCAAAGCGTCGCACCCCTTCTTCCGGGTCGAACTGTTCCACGTAACGTCGGGGGGATGGCCCCATTTTCTGAAAGATACCATCCAGGCTTCCGAGGATGCTCTTGACGTTCCCGTAGGCAAAGGACGAGGCGATAAGTGCGGCGATCTCCTGATCCTCGGTTCCAATGAAGCTCCGGCTTCGGGAGAGGGGGTCGTTTTCCAGGTGATTTTGGGAGCGGTTCGCGTGGAGAGAGTCCAGCAGCAGTTTGAGACGGGGGGATGGTGCGCCGTTCTGAATGGTTTTATTCTCAATTATGGGTAGGGGAGGCGACATATGCCGGAGTATATCCCTGTTTCGGGAAAATAACCATCAAAAGGAGATTTCATGGATAGTGAAGAGATAGTTCACTCCAAGGGGCCAGGGGGATGGCTCAAGGGAGAGCCGTCTTTGCAAGGGATTAATCATCCCCTCTTGCAGGGTAACGCAGGAGAGACTTGCCAAGAAACAAAATTCATTGTATTAGTCATATGATGGTTGTTCGAACCGTTGTCTTCTCTTCACCGCCGTCAAGAGACTGCTCTGCGGCATCTCTCATCACAGGAGGATGTTATGAACCTGACCGTGCTTTCCCCGTCAATCGAACAGAGGATGGGCGCTTTCAACGAAGTTGTGCGTCGAGCCAGGGTGCTCAAGCCTGATGTTCTTCCCCGGCCAACCATCACCATCTCCCGAGAATTCGGCTGTGAGGCGTTTCCCGTTGCCGAGGAGTTGATGAAACTGGTGCAGGAGAAGAGCGGCGAGGAGTGGGTGCTGGTGGATAGGTCGCTGCTCACCGCGGTGGCCAAGAATCACAGCTTGGCCGAAGAGATCCTTCAGGGTCTTGGACAGAAGCCTCAGTGGTTGGACGAGATGTTCGCTACCCTCTCCCCCGGTTGGAAGAGCCAGGCTGGCTACTATGAACTGATCTGCAATCAGATCGCGTCCGTCGCCATGGCCGGCAATGCTGTTTTCGTGGGTCTTGGCGCCGCTATCATCACGAAATCACTGAAAAATTGCACGCACTTCCGGCTGGTTGCCGATCAGGAGTTCAAGGTCCGCTCTATTGCCAGGCGGTTGGAACTCTCTCGTCAGGATGCCGAACTGCTCATCGATGAAAAACAGAAGGAGCGGGATCGGATCATCCGGACGTTGCTGGATGCCGACCCCCATGATCCCCTCTATTACCACATGGTCGTCAACAACAGCAAGGTCAGGAACTCGCGCATCGCCCGGACCATCGCCGATTTCGTCCTTACCTGATACAATCTTCACCTCGATTGTGAATACCTTTTTCATCCGCCCGGCGCATTCCCGGCCGGGCGAATTCCTGGCGAACGGTTTTGACTCTCCCCGGACAACATCCCGTTTCCTGTTGACTTTATCCCCCCCATGGTGTACAAAAACTCTTTTGGCGGGTGAGCCGGGACGTCAGTGCCGCTCCGGCGCCCGACTCCAGGCTGGAAAAGCGGCTGAACGCTTGAGGGATCTTCATGCTCGATAAAATAAAGATTTTCTGCGGTAATTCCAACCCGCAACTGGCGCAGGAGATCTGCGACAAGCTGGGTCTTCCCCTGTCCGAATCCTTGGTCAGGACTTTTTCCGACGGCGAGACCAGGGTCGAAATCTGCGAGAACGTTCGTGGCCGGGATGCCTATATTGTTCAGGCTACCTGTGCCCCCACCAACAACAACCTGATGGAAATGCTGATCATGATGGACGCCCTCAAACGGGCTTCCGCCGCCAAGATCATCGCGGTTATCCCCTATTACGGTTATGCCCGTCAGGACAGGAAAGCGGCTCCCAGGACTCCCATTACCTCCAAGTTGGTGGCCGATCTCATCACCACCGCTGGGGCGGATCGGGTGGTAACCGTTGATCTTCATGCCGGCCAGATACAGGGCTTCTTCAATATCCCGGTGGACAATCTCTACGCTGCCCCGGTCATCGTGGAATATATTAAAAAAGAGTTCGACGGTCAAAACATTATCATGGTTTCCCCTGATGCCGGAGGGACCGAGCGGGCCAGGGCGTTTGCCAAGAGGATCGGTTGCACTCTTGCGGTTATCGACAAGCGGCGTAGCGCCCCCAATGTGGCCGAGGTCATGCATGTTATCGGTGATGTGCGGGACAAGGTTTGCATCCTGCTGGATGATATGATTGATACCGCCGGCACCCTTACCCATGGCGCCAAGGCGCTGAAGCAGCACGGCGCGAGCAAAATCTACGCCTGCGCCACTCATGGTGTCCTCTCCGGACCTGCCATTGAGCGGATCAATGGGTCAGACATCACCCAGGTTGTCCTGACCAATACTATCCAGCTTGGAGATAAGGCCGAGCAGAGTTCGAAGATCCGAATCCTTTCCGTGGCGCCGCTCCTGGCCGAGGCTATCCGGCGTATCCATGAGGATGAATCGGTGAGTTCTCTCTTTTTTTAACCGGCATTACCGCCGGGCATGATCCATCGTCATTGGTAATTTTTAAGCTCAATAATTTATCTTCATATCAGGGAGGCAGACATGTCGCAGCAGGTTCTTAATGTTGAACTCAGGGAAAAATCAGGTAAAGGTGTCTGTCGGAAGCTCAGAAGCGCCGGCAGAATCCCCGGAGTGGTCTACGGCAAGGGGATGGAGTCGCTTTCCGTTACCCTGAGCCCCAAGGAACTGAGCGCCGCCATCGCCGGCGAGGGGGGAGTTAACAGACTCATCGCCCTGGCAGGGGGCGGTTCTCTGGAAGGGATCACGGTCATCGTCACCGAGTTGCAGAAAGATTGCCTCAAGGGGATTCCTACTCATGTCGATCTGCTCAAAGTCAACATGACCGAAAAGCTTCGGGTCACCGTGCCGATTTCTTTCGTGGGCACCTCCATCGGCGTCAAGAGCGGCGGGTTACTTGATCCGCTCATGCATGAGCTTGAGGTGGAGTGCCTTCCCGGCAACATCCCCGATCACATCGAAATCATCGTCAGAGACCTTGCCGTGGGGGATTCCTTTCATGTCAGTGATCTGGTTCTTCCCGAAGGGGTCAAGGTTCTTGCCGAACCCAAGGCTTCTCTCGTTACCGTACTTCCCAAGCCGGGAACCGCCGAGTAGCGGAGGATATTAGCAGATGTCCGTTCACCTCATAGCCGGACTGGGGAATCCCGGTCCGGAGTATCATGAAACCCGCCATAACGCGGGTTTCATGGTTCTGGACCGGTTGGGGGATCTGGCCGGCATCTCCGTGACGAAGAAGTCGTTTTCCGGTCTCTGCGGCGAAGGAAGCTGGCAAGGTGAGCGGTTACTCCTGGTCAAGCCGCAGACCTACATGAACCTCTCCGGACGGTCGGTGGCGGCGACGCTTCGTTACCATAAGCTCTCCCCGGCGAACCTTATCGTTATTCATGATGAGCTGGACATCCCCTTCGGTCAGGTTAAGATCAAAGAGGGGGGGGGGCACGGCGGTCACAACGGTCTTCGCTCCCTCATGGCGGAACTGGGGAACGGTGATTTTCTTCGGGTTCGGGTGGGGATCGGCCGTCCTGTCAAGGGGGATCCGGTGAAGTATGTGCTTGGCGCCTTTGGCAGGGACGAACTCCCTCACCTGTCACGGCTCTGTGACGGGGTCTGCGACCTGCTGTCTACCCTGCTCCGGGAAGGGGTTCCAAAGAGCATGAGTCTCTACAATCGCAAGGATCTGACGCTGCAACCGTAACAGTTCATACTTGCAAAGGATACGGATTATGGGTTTCACCTGCGGTATCGTCGGTCTCCCCAACGTGGGAAAGTCCACCATCTTCAACGCTCTCACGTCCGCCGGCGCCGAATCGGCCAATTACCCCTTCTGCACCATCGACCCCAACGTGGGGATTGTCCCGGTGCCCGATCCCCGCATGGAGGAGTTGGCAAAGATCGTCAAGCCCCAGCGGATGCTCCCCACTACCATTGAATTTCTTGACATCGCCGGTCTCGTCAAGGGGGCCAGCCGGGGAGAAGGGTTGGGAAACAAGTTTTTGGGGCATATCCGCTCCGTGGACGCCATCGTTCATGTGGTACGCTGCTTCGACGATCAGAACGTGGTTCATGTGGACGGCAGTGTCAATCCGGTGCGGGACGTGGAGATTATCCAGACTGAATTGGCCTTGGCCGATCTGGATACGGTGGAGAAAAAACTCCAGCGAGCTGAAAAGCTCTCCCGAAGCGGTGACCGGAAATTGAAGGAAGAGGCGGATTTCTACGCCCGGGTCAAGAGCGCGCTGGAACTGGGGGAGTCCCCCCGGAATCTTGCGGTGGGGGATGACGAGCTGATCTGGCAGCGTGACCTTCACCTCCTTTCCGGCAAGCCGGTGCTCTACGTGGCCAACGTGGCGGAAGACGATCCGGAGGGTGCGCACCCCTTCGTGGCGCAGCTCCGGGAAGTTGTTGACCGGGAGAAAGGGGGGCTTGTCTGCATCTGCGGGAAGATTGAGGCGGAGATCTCCGAACTGGACGGCGAAGAGAAGCAGATGTTTCTTCAGGAGATGGGACTGGCCGAATCCGGCCTGGATGCGCTGATCCGCGCGGGATACGAACTGCTGGGACTCATTACCTACTTCACCGCGGGGGTCAAGGAGGTTCGCGCCTGGACCATCCCTCGGGGGGCCAAGGCGCCCCAGGCTGCCGGTGTGATTCACAGTGATTTTGAGAAAGGGTTCATCAGGGCCGAGGTCATCGCTTACGACAGTTACATCTCTGCCGGCGGAGAAACGGGCGCCAAGGAGAAGGGGGTCATGCGGTTGGAAGGTAAAGAGTACGTCGTCCAGGATGGCGACGTGATGCACTTTCGTTTTAATGTCTAATAATTAAAAATTCATTTATCTGCGAAGAACACGAAGTTTCACGAAGAAGAGCTGAACGGTACGGACTAGGACAGGCTCACCCTACAGGTTGCTATCTACTCTTCCTGATGAGCGATGATATTCAACCAGTTGAATCAACGGCGGATTCCTACCCGACAGCGGGGGTAAGCAAACCAGGTCCCCGATAGAACAATTCGGGGACGACAATAATTGGTAGAGACTTAGCTCAAGATTGTCGCTAATCAGGTGAGGGTTTGCGCTGGTCCGTTCCTGATTTACGCGGCTGGTTACCAGGAAAGTCCCATCCCCACGTTCCCCATGGGGGCTTCGCCGCCGGGAGAGAAGCTCAGGCCGGCCTTGACGACTGCATTTTCGGCAAGCCTCATGCTGGCGCCGATGGCCAGGGACGCCTCGCCATTGTAGAGCCCGGTTCCGATTCCCAGGGCATAGCTCTTGTTCTGATCCACTTGAGGGATGGCTGCAAGTCCGGCTGCCATGGCGACACCACGGGAGAGCGTCACTTCCTGCGCCTTCAGCGAGCTGTTCAGTCGTGCTTCCAATCCTTGGAGTTGTCGCATATTGGCGGCATCGTAGCCGGAGACGCCGTCAGCCACGCCGGTAATCTTCACCGCTCCCCCCCCGTTGGCCGTATTCTTGAAAGTTACCCCGCTGCCGTTCAGCGTCATACTGGTGGTGGCCCCGACAATGGCCGTTGTCTCATTACCGATGGCGACACTCCCCGCTCCACCGCGCATGATGACGACGGTGGCGGGATTGCTGTTGCCGATGGTTGTGGCGGCCGTCCCGGTGGTATTGATACCGGTTGTCCCGGTGAGGGTGGTAACGCCGCTGCTGGTGAGCTCTCCGTTGTTGACAATGCCGTTGGTGCTGCTGATTCCGGTGACCTGAAGTGTACCGCTGCTCAGGAGACCGCTGTTGGCTATTGTACCGGAAGTGATGGTAGCCATGTTGCCGGTGGCGGCGGTGAGGGCTGAAGCGGTGACGCCGCCGGTGACATTCAGCTGATCGGCGGCCAGCGTTCCGGAGAGGGTGGCCGATCCGGCGGTTAACGCCCCGGTGGTGGCGAGAGAGCCGCCGGAAATCCCCCCCGTGGTCGTGATGGAACCGATGGTCATATAGGAGATGTTGGAGGTCGTGAGGTTGCCGGTGACGGTAAGGTCTCCGGTAATTGATGCTGTGCCGTTAAGATTCGTGGCGCCGTTGTTGGTGAAAACGCCCGTGTTGGTGAGCATCCCTGTGTTGGAGAGACCTGTCGAACTGGTTGCCCCGGTCACGGCCAGCGAGTTGCTCACGGTGGTAGCGCCGGAAATGGTTGTGACTCCGGCGATACCCACCGTTCCGGCGGCAGCGCCGATGAGGGTACTCCCGTTACCGGAGCTGTTGATGGCGACGGGGCCGTTGATATTTGTAAAACCGTTGATAGTTGTGACGCCGCCGGTTGCTCCGATGGTCGTCACTGCCGGCGTGGTGCTGTTGATCGTTACGGCGCCGGTGAGGTTTGTCTGGTTGTTGATGTTGCCGATGGTCGTCGTATTATTTCCCGTGGCATTGATTGACGAGATACCGGTAGCCGTGAGGGTGGCGTTGATCGTTGTTATGCCGTTGAGGGTGCTTGAAGTGTCAACGGAGAGGGTGTTGAGTTGGAGATCGCTGGCCATGGCGGTTAACGGTATGCTCCAGGTGAGAATAAAAAGAGCCGTTACCGCAAGAGTGCGCGGAACTGCCTGAAAAAGTCTGTTTTGTGGGTGGTTCTGTTGGTGTTGTTTCATTCGTGTCTCCTTCCTGTGGGCTGATAAGCCCGGTTACAGAACAATTTCCTTTTTGATGGAGAGACAGCCGGTTCCGGCCGGCATCAGGAATATTCTGGTCATGGGCCCGCCGTCAAGCACCATGATCTCTTTGGCAAGGATTCCTCCCCGTTTCAAGGCGCCGTAGGCTCCGGCTGCCACGGCGGCGCACCCTTGGGGCCAGTACGTCAGCGACTCATACATCCCGCCACAACCGTTGGCCTGATTGGGCGCGAAACCGGCGCTGGCATAAGATGACGCCCCGGTGGTTGACGGCACCTCGATGGAAAATGATGTCAGCCGCTGATCCTGATCCGTTGGAGGGAGGAAGATAAATGCGCCGACCCCCTGGTTCCCCCCCGTGAGGAAATTGGCCACTTGGTTGATCCGGCCGGCGCAGGCCAGGACCCCCCCCTTGACCGCATCCTGGGTTATGTTACTCACGACGGTTTGCGCTCC
Organism: uncultured Desulfuromonadales bacterium; assembly: GCA_903929485.1. Taxonomy (GTDB): domain Bacteria; phylum Desulfobacterota; class Desulfuromonadia; order Geobacterales; family CAIOGM01; genus CAIOGM01. The sequence goes on along the minus strand of CAIYUY010000211.1, from coordinate 14,638 downwards.
GGTCGCGGTCACGGTGGCGGTTGAGGTGACCAGCGGGGAGGAGGGGAGGGGCGTTGCCGGCGGCGTACTTGGCGGCAACGCCGGCGTACTTTTAACTGCCGACGACTGTTTTTTCTTGTCGGCGGCAGCGCCGGGACCAACGGCGCCCAGGGCGAAAGTAACTGCCAGCAGCAGGCAGAAGGTTGTTCTGCTCTTTTTAGACGATATGATCACAGTGAAATGTTCCTCTTCCGTTTCCGGCATCCGGTATGAATTCCGCCGATGAAATGTTCCTCTTCCGTTTCCGGCATCCTGTATGAATTCCGCCTATTTACCTGTAGTTGCGCTCTGTTGTCAATCTGTAAAAATCATGCACGAATCACCCACGGATGATGTCGGATCGGCCGTAGTGTCGCAATATATACGTATCAGGCTCCTTTGTATTGGGTAACATGCTTAAATTATTAGATTTAAGTTCATAAGTGAGCGCCGCCGGCGAACAGACGGCACGCATCGGAAATAGGCACGGTTGCATGGTTTTAATGCCGGTATGTCAGCCAGATGCAGGAGCCGATGGTCGAGTAGAGCAACAGCCCGAGGGGGCGGGAAAACGCCACGGAAACATCCTGGGACGAAGGGAGTGAACCGCCGCAACAGATTACCACGGCCGGATACATGAGGAGTGAGTGCGGAAGGTCCGGCGGGAACCAGATGAACCAGTTGTCATAGAGAAACCAGGCGAGGGGGAGCAACAGAAGTGGAGCAAATCCGGAGGGGAACGCGGCGATGATTGAGGGGTTGGTGATCGTCACCGAGCCGAGCACCCAGACCTGCCGCGTCGAGCCGCCGGCGGTGACCCCCACGGTCCGGCGGGGGATGACGGTGAATCCGGCGGGTCTGCCGCCGGTGATGAAGGCCATTACCAGATGAGCCATCTCATGAAGCAATGTGCCGGGGAGCCTGACGAGAATCCGCCAGAACGGTCCAGCCCGGTCAGCCCGTCCCTGCATGGCGCCCAGCGCCGCAGCCAGGACGATCCCGGCGAAGTGAAGCAGGGGGGGGTGAGCGACGGCCGAGGTCATGAGCGTCTCAGCCGATGAGGCTCGCGCCGGTCATCTCCACCGGCTGGGGGATGCCGAGAATCCGGAGCATGGTGGGCGCCAGGTCGGCCAGGATGCCGTTGCTCCGGAGTTTTGCTCCTTGACGACTGTCGTCCACCAGGATAAAGGGGACTGAGTTGCAGGTATGCGCCGTGTGTGGGCCGCCGGTTTCGTCCACCATGGTCTCCGCGTTGCCGTGATCGGCGGTGATGAGTATCCGTCCCCCCAGGGCGAGCACCTTTTGGGTGAGCCGACCCACGCAGTCGTCCACAGCCTCAATGGCCTTGATTGCAGCGGGGAGAATGCCGGTATGTCCCACCATGTCGGCGTTAGCCAGATTGAGGATGATCACGTCATAGGCGCCGGAATCCAGACGAGTCAGGAGCTCGTCGGTGACCAGGTAGGCGCTCATCTCCGGTTTTTCATCGTAGGTGGCGACCTCCTTGGGAGAGTCGACCAGCGCCCGCTCTTCGCCGGGAAAGGGCACCTCTCTCCCGCCGTTGAAGAAAAAGGTGACGTGGGCGTATTTCTCGGTCTCGGCGATTCGGAGCTGGGTCAGCCCGGCCCGGCTGATGATTTCGCCGAAGATGTTGGTCAGCTCTTCCGGCCCGAAGGCTATGGGGAGGCCGAAGGTGGCGTCGTACTCGGTCATGCAGACGTACTGGGCCAGTCGGGGGGGGCTCTCCCGCTGAAATCCATTGAAATCGTCCAGTGCCAGCGCCCTCGTGAACTCGCGAGCGCGATCGGAGCGGAAGTTGAAAAAAATGAAGCCGTCACCATCCCGCAACTTCCCGTCCAGGCCGGTGATGACCGTTGGGATAACGAACTCGTCGTTGACCCCCTCTCCATAGCTCCATTGAATCGCCTCGCCGGAGCTTGCCGCCCGGTTTCCTTCTCCCCGCGCGATGGCGCGATACGCCTTTTCCACCCGTTCCCAACGATTGTCACGATCCATGGCGTAGTAGCGCCCCATGACCGTGGCCACCTTGCCGAACTCTATCCTTCGTAGTTCCGTTTCCAGTTGAGTCAGGTAGTCGGCGCCGCTCTTGGGGGGGGTGTCGCGGCCGTCCAGGAGACAGTGGATGAAAAGTTCCTTAACTCCCGACTTCTTGGCCATCTCCACCAGGGCGTAAAGGTGGCTGTTGTGGGAATGGACACCGCCGTCGGAGAGGAGTCCCGAGAGGTGAAGGCGGCCGCCGGTTGACTTAACCTTCGTCATGCAGTCAAGGAGGATCGGGTTGGTGTAAAAATCACCGTCAACGATGGCTTTGCTGATCCGTGTCAGATCCTGGTAGACCGTCCGTCCCGCGCCGATATTCAGGTGCCCCACCTCGGAGTTCCCCATCTGCCCCTCCGGGAGTCCCACCGCCATGCCGGAGGTGCCGATCTCGGTGCAGGGGTAATCACGGCAGAGTCGGGTCATGTTGGGGGTTTTGGCCAGCGCCACGGCGTTGTTCTCGTGGTTTGGGTTGTTTCCCCATCCGTCCAGGATCATCAGCATTAACGGTTGTTTCGGCATGTGGGTCTCCAGAGGCGGTGAATGGTGAAAGGTGAAAAGTGAAAAAAAGCTTTTGATCTTTTCACTATTCACCATTCACCTTTCACGTATTTAGTGGTGGTATTGTTCATTGTTCAGGATGGTGCAGCCGCGGTAGATCTGCTCCACGAGAAAGAGCCGAACCATCTGGTGGGTGAAGGTCATCCGGGAGAGGGCGATTGACCGGTCTGCCCGGGTACGAAATGTCTCGGAAAAACCATAGGCTCCCCCGATGGCGAAAGCCAGTTCCTGCGTTCCGCCATCACGGTATCTCCCGAGAAAATCCGCGAACCGGGGTGAAGTAAGCTCTTCCCCCCGCTCGTCCAGCGTAATCAGCCGACTCCCCCGGATCAAGGACTTTTCCAGACGTTGACACTCCTTGACCCGCATGATCTCGGCCTCTGCGCCCCTCTCCTCTCGAACTTCGCTGATTTCCAGGGGAAAGTAGCGTCCGATCCTGCGGCGATACTCTTCAATGCCGCTTTTCAGCCATTCCTCCCGGCTCTTGCCGACCCAGAGGAGGCGGATTTTCATCGCCGGGAAGCCGGCGCCATGGGAGGAGGTTCGGGAAGAGCCACCAACGGGGCGTCGCCCCAGAGTTCGTCCAGATCATAGTAGTGTCGCAGCTCGTCCACGAAAACATGCACCAGCACATCGCCATAGTCCATAACGACCCATTTCCCTTCGCGTAGCCCTTCCATGTCCTGGACTTTGCCGAACTTTTTGAGACCCTTTTTGACGGAGTCGGCGATGGCTTGCACCTGCTTGTCGGACATGCCGGTGGCCAGTACCAGGTAATCGGCAATGGAGGAGATCTTCGCTATTTCGAGGATCTTTACATCAACACCCTTCTTGTCGAGGGCACACTCGGCGCATTTCAGCGCCCGTTCAAGGGAGGACAGGGTTACTTCGGGCATAGAGCGTATGTTCCTTGAGGTAATGTTCCACACTGTCGGGAACCAGGTAGCGGACGGATCGACCGCGCCGCAGCAGTTCCCTGATGGAACTTGAGGAGATGGGCAGCGGGACGCCGTCAAGGTATGAGACGGTACTCCCGGAGCAGTGTGTCAGGCGATTGACCGCAACATCATAACAGAATTCATGGGCGATGGCAACAGGGAGGGCGGAGGTCAGTGAAATACCCGCGGTGCCCGGACGTCCCACGACGATGATGCTGCTAAGGGAGAAGATGGCCTGGTATTCGTGCCATGAGCCGATTTCCGCAAAGGAGTCGCTCCCCATGATAAAAAAAAGCCGGTCGTCCGGATAACTCCGTCTTAAGGCGCGAAGGGTATCGACGGAGTAGGATTTACCCGGCCTTTCCCCTTCCATTCCGGAGGCGGCGAATAAGGGATTGTCTTTGATTGCCAGGGCTACCATGGCGAGACGGTGGGAAAAAGAGAGCTGACGGCGTCGCGGTTTGTGAGGAGGATCCGCAGCCGGGACAAAGATTACCGGAGAAAGGTCGTATTGGTCACGGGATTCTTCCGCGATCCGGAGATGGGCCATATGGATGGGGTTGAAGGTCCCGCCGAAGATGCCGATGTTCATGTCATGTCACGACTGTCTCTACTGAAAATAACTTCCTTGACACGGTATCGCAAAATGGAGCCGGATGCAATATTTCATTGATTTGATTGCGCCCTGCCGGTTATTTCCCCTTGCATTTTCGCGACGGTTGATTATAGTGAGGAAAATTTTTTCATCATTCCACACGATCAAGGAGAGATATACACATGGCCAGCGAAAAAATTCTAACCATTACCGACGATAGCTTTGACGCGGATGTTATTAATTCCGGCAAGCCGGTTCTCGTGGACTTCTGGGCCACCTGGTGCGCTCCCTGTAAGGCCATAGCCCCGGTTCTGGATGCGCTTGCCGAAGAGTATGACGGCCGGATATCCATCGGCAAGGTCAATGTGGATGACAGTCCCGCTACCCCGGGCAAGTATGGCGTACGAGGTATCCCCACCATAATTCTCTTCAAGGACGGCGTGATTGTGGACCAGGTTGTCGGCGCGGTTCCCAAGTCTCAACTGGAAGCACTCATTAACAAAGCGCTCTAGGTTGTGAGGAGCTTCACCATCTCTCATCGCCGGCTTCGTCTGGCGGCAACGGTTTTGCTGGCCGTCTCTTGTTTGCTCCCTTCCCTGGCTTTGGGACTTCAGAAGGGACAGAAGGCGCCGCCGTTGCTGGTTGTCTCCACCTCCGGACAACGGATCACCGGCGCTAATTACGGCGGTCGTGTGCTACTTGTGCAGTTTTTTGCCACTTGGTGCTCCCCTTGCCGGGAATCCATCCCCGCCATCATCAGACTGAATAAAAAGTACGGAAAGCAGGGATTTCAGGTTCTGGGTCTCAGTATCGACGAGTCGGGGGACCGGGTTGTGAAGGAGTTCATCGTCGAAAAGAAGATAACGTATCCGGTGGCAATGGCGGATGATACCCTGCAGGAAGCATTCGGTATTCGTTCGGTGCCGACTCTTTTTCTGATCAATCGTAAAGGGCGCGTCGTGGAAAGGTTCCAAGGAATGTCGGAAGAGAGCGAACAGGCCATCGACTCCGCCGTCAGGGCGGCATTGGCGGAGAAATAGCGTGTAGTTGTAGTCAGTTGGCTTCACGAGTGTCACAACAGTGGCGACCCGCATTGCAAGGGGTCGCCATTTTCGCGTCTCCGGAGCTTTTGTTCCCTGTCCTGGCGGGAACGGCATCCTTTGGAAAAAGTAAGAGTTGTTCCTGCACGTCGTCGTGACCGGCTGGCGCCCACTGCCGTCGCCCGGCGCCGGAGGAGACAAGATCACGCTAAAGAGTTTGGATTTTTAACCGAAGATAGTAATAATGGCTGGAGTTTTTGTTTGTTGAACAGAAAACAAGGAGACGTGTTATGAGAAGGTTGCTCTGTTATTTTATTTTTGCATGTTCGGTTTCCGGATGCGCGACGGATTTGCGGAGCGATAACGGCTCTCACCGGAAAATTGTTACCCCCTGCGGAAATGATAACCTTTGCGTGCGGGAAACCTACAACGTCGTCTGGGATAATGGTATCCGGAATAATTCCCAGGATTATCCCGTATCTTATCGACCAAAACAGACGGAGTATATTTTGGTGCCGGAAAATAGCGATAACTGTAAGGGCGATTGTGGAGGTGTGAGATGACTGGTCATAAAATGATACGTGTTGTTCTTGTGGTGGCGACTCTGGCGGCATGGGGATGCGTAACTCCCCCCCTGTTCGCCGATGCCAATGAGCTGGAAAAGCTCGATGCGTACCAGCGGTACATGGTGGATGAACCACTCAGTATCCAACGGGGTCAAAGTGCGGCGGGGAGGTTTAATTCAAATATAATTTTCCTGGCTGACCAGATAGAACGAAACGCCGACCGTAAAAGTCTTGATAATACCTTTGTGGTGACCAGTATTACCAATCTGAACAACCTGTCGGAGACGACTAGTTTCGGTCGGCTCCTTTCCGAAAACCTGATTCATGAGCTGCAGGTGCGCAAATGGAAAGTATTCGAGGTCAGGCTCACCAAGGATATCATCATAAACAACACTGGTGAGTTCTCCTTGAGCAGGGATATCCAGAAAATACGTGATCTGTATAAAATCGGCGGCATCGTCGCCGGTACTTATTCCATCGCCGAGAATAACATAATCATCAATGTGAGGGTCGTGGATATAAACAGCGGTATCATAGCTTCTTCCGGGCAGTTGCGGATGCCGGTGGACTTGTTCACTGAATCGCTCCTTGCTCCCAATGAAGATCGGCAGAAGACGATGAAGATCGTTGGGGACATGCCGTCTCGGGGGAGGGGAAAAGGGTCCAACAGCGATCTGGAGTCGTCAAAATGGATCAAGATAGAAGATATATCCAGATGAAATGTTTCCTGGCGGTGGCGGCAATGCTGCTCGGCGTACTTTCCGGCTGCGCCCATGATCCCAGATCCTATCCCACGTCCACCGGCTCCGGTTGCACGGTACAGGAGCTGATGAAGGCAACCGATTTGAAGCCGCTGTTCAAGGATATTGCCCGTGATATCTGTGGTAACAGTTGCACCGATAGCCAGGGGGAGATTGTCAACGGTAAGCAGTCGGCGGATTTCCGCGGGGAGAAAGATGGGGGAAGGCAGACTACCGTATTGGTTACGGATTTCGTGGATATCAACTCATTCGTGCCCAAGCAGACAGGGCTTCTCATGGGTGAATTAATGCGAGGCACCCTTAACAATGTCTGCTGTTACAGGATAGTTCAGGCGGAGTTCGCTGCATATTTCAAATTATCCGAAAACGGGTTAGTCTCCTTGACTCGTAAGCCCAGTGAAATAAAAAATGATGAATATCAGCAGGATGAGGCAGTGGTCGGCACCTATGATTTTCTGGCTGGAAATAAGTTGCTGATCTTCGTGAAAAAAATAAACACCGGAACAAGCAGGATATCGCGCATGGTGACGAAGGAAATAGATTATACCTGTTCCGACAATACGGTTGTCAGTTATACCGTCAAATAGTAACTCAGTTACTCCCGGTGCGGCCAGGCGCCGTCCCGTCTGTCCTGTGGAGGATTCAGATAATGCCAGAGACCAACGAGGAAGAAAACAGTGCACCGCAGAATGATGAGGGGAGTACGTCGCCGAAAAAATGGAAAATTAAACCAACCAAGGCTCAACTCTATATGATCGCAGCCGGAACAATTATAGTCATAGCTGTTTCCGTTCTTCTGTACAGCATGCCTGCTAAAAAAGAGGTCACTGGGCACAAGAGCCAATACAAAAAATCGGTGGCAGGGCAGGAACCATATAAAAAAGAACTGCACAAGATCATGACGGCGTCACGTCAGAACGCTCTGAAGCCCGCCGGCGCCGGAGCGGATCATCGTTTCGCAAATTCAACCGCCGCAAAAAGGGGTTATGTTCCTAATCCTACTGTTGCGGCCAAAGCCGAGATGAAATCTCCTTCTCTGCTGGACGTAGTTACTTCCAGACAAAAACGTGTATTGTCTCCCTATTTGCTTCACAAGTTGAACTCAAGGTATGCCGTCAAGGGGAAAAAGCATGTTTCCGCACCCCTGGCCGCAAGCATGGCGATACCGCAAAAACCGGCAATTCCCGTTCCCGTTCAGGTAACGCAGCAGTATGATCCTCGTGAGAGTGCGCGGAAACAGACGGCTGAAAATATAAAAATGTTCATCGCCAAGGGATGGACTCCTTATTATACCCATGACAACGAGGTGCTCTTGTACCGGGCGCCCGACGACGGGGGGACGGAATCCAGGAAAATGATCAATACCGCCTGGTTTCTGGGGGATGAAAATATCATCCTCTTCGCCAATGCGCTGAACTGCGCCGACAAAAGCATAGACACGTTTGCCTATATGGAGCTTGATGCCCAGACACTGAAGACGACCGGTAGCAGGGCTCGCGATATTGCTGAAAAAGGGGTTCAGCAGAAGGATATTCAAGAGCCCAGTGATCTGGCTCTCCACGGCAAGGTTTGTAGGTGACAATTGGAGAGATAATGTATCCGAAACAGCATCTGGCCATGGCAGCCATGGCGGCTTCACTCCCTTTGATTACCGCCGGAGTTCCGGCGGCGATTCTCTTTGTTACGGCGTCCACGCTTATGGATGTTGACCACTATCTGCGCTATCTCGTCGTCGTTCGTAAAATTACCCGATTGAAAACCGCGTATCGGCATTACATGGTTCAGGATAGAGCGGAGAGGAAACTGAGGCCGGGTGAGTATGCGCCCAAAGGGCTCTACATTCTTCACACGGTGGAACCGTTTGTCGTTTTGGCGCTTCTGATGAATTTTTGGCCTGTTTTATTCTGGGCCATGGCCGGCGGAGGGTTGCATCTGGCTCTGGATGCCTATGATTGCCGGCGTCGGGGGATTAACTACACAAAATATATCTCCATCTGCGGTTATTTAGTGAAAGACGCCCGCTTCAAATCCCCTCCGCTTCACCGTGACAGTCACCCTTAACGCCATCATCATGGGTGGCTTTGGCCCGAGGAAGGGGAGCTGGTACAAAAATACGGATTGCAGCAGATGCCGCAATCCGTAGAATTCGTTGGTCGGGGAGACAAGATTCGAACTTGCGGCCCCCTGTGCCCAAGACAGGTGCGCTACCAGGCTGCGCTACTCCCCGAACCGAAACAAATTAATACCACACCGCCTGAGTTATTGCAACGAATTTTCGCCGGATTCGGCCAGATAACGTTTTAATTGGAAAAGCGCCCGCGCCCGATGGCTGATTCGGTTTTTGATCTCCAGGGATAGTTGCGCCAGGGTCTCACCGTACTGGGGGATAAGAAAGAGCGGGTCATAGCCGAATCCTCCCTCTCCCTGGGGGTCTTCAAGGATTAACCCGGAAAGGGTTCCGTCAAAGGTCCGGCAGTTTCCCTCCGGGGTGCAAAAGGCCAGGACGCAGTGGAAGGCGGCCGTGCGCCGGGAAGCCGGAACAGCCGCCAGTTCCTCCAGAAGCTTCCGGTTGTTGGCTCCGTCGTCCGCACCCGGGCCGGCGAAGCGGGCGGAATGGACCCCCGGTCGGCCGTCCAGCACTTCCACGACCAAGCCGGAATCGTCGGCCAGCGCCGGGAGTCCGGTGGCCAGCGCCGCGAAACGGGCCTTTTTGATGGCGTTATCCAGGAAGGTCGCCCCGTCCTCTTCCACTTCGGCCAGGCCGGGGAACGAACTTATGGGGAGGATCGTTCCTACGGTTCCCTGAAGGAGGAGCTCCAGTTCCCGGATCTTCCCCGGGTTGCGCGTCGCCACCACCAGTTTCTTCATCCCTTGAGAACCTCCTGCTGGAGAGCAAAGAGCCGGCGGATTCCCGCCATGGCGGATTCCCGCAGGGCATCCATCTGAGCCAGGGTGAACGGCTCCGTCTCGGCGGTCCCTTGGACCTCCACGAAGCGGTCTGACGAGGTCATGACGAAGTTCATGTCCACCTGGGCGCCGCTGTCCTCCGGGTAGTTCAGGTCCAGGAGCAGTTCTCCCCCCACGATCCCCACGCTCACCGCCGCCACCGCCTCCCGGAGGGGGAAGGTCGATATTTTCCCCCGCTGGAGGAGACCGGTCACCGCGTCGAAGAGGGCCACATAAGAGCCGGTGATGGCGGCGGTGCGAGTTCCGCCGTCCGCCTGGATGACGTCGCAGTCAATATGAATGCTCCGTTCTCCCAAGAGTTTCATGTCCGTCACCGCCCGGAGGGAGCGGCCGATAAGCCGCTGAATCTCGTGAGTCCGCCCCCCAACCTTCCCCTTGGCGGCTTCCCGAGGGGAGCGGGTATGGGTGGCGCGGGGAAGCATGGAATATTCGGCGGTGACCCAACCGGTTCCCTTCCCCCTCAGGAATGGGGGGACAGACTCCTCCACCGAGGCGGTGCAGATGACCTTGGTGTCGCCGAAGGAGATCAAAACCGAACCTTCGGCATGTTTGATGTAGTTGCGGATGATGCTCACCGGTCTGAGGTCAGCAGGAAGACGGCCGTCGTTGCGCATGAATACTCCAATTGAAGGTTGAGGGTTGAATGGTGAATGTTGAAGGTTAAAGGCTGAAGACTATTCTCTTGTTCCCAAGCTGGAGCTTGGGAGCGAGAAAAACCATTGTAAATAACAGTTCGACTTTCTTCGTGAAACTTCGTGTCCTTCGTGGATAATGTTTTTTCGGGTCAGTTGGACGGCAGGAGCGGGCGGGGGGTGACTCCGCTTTTTCCCAGTTCCGCCAGGAGCCGGGCGGTGAGGAGTTCCTGCAGCTCGCCAATGGCTTCCTCATCGTCGGGGATGTTGTTGATCTTTCCTCCCGCCGTCATCCCGTGCCCTCCGCCGCTCCCCAGGTCGGCGACTACCCTGCGGATCATGGTCCCCAGCCCCAGGTCGATGCGGGTCGTCCTGATGGAAATGATCATACTCCCGGCATAGTGTCCCATGCAGAAGGAAGTTTCGATTCCGTCCAGCCGGATGAGAAAATCGGCCATCTCCGCCACCACCTCGGGAAAACTGATCTCGTGGAGGTTGGAAACCAGGAGCGTGTCGTAGATCCGGGTATGTTGGAGGGCGCTGTTCATCATCATGAAATACTCCACCGGGAGCTTGGGGTGGGTGATGAGGAAGATGATCCGCTTGTTGGCCAGGGGGAAGAGCTTCAGGTACGCTTCCCGGTCGGGGAGATTCGCCTCCCGGCCCAGATCCTGGGTTTCCGACTTGATGGCGTAGAAGAGCGCCGTGGCCAGGTTGCTGTTGATGGTGATTCCTTGGGAAAGGAGATATTCGTAGATGATGGTGGCGGTAACGCCGTACTCTTCCCGGATATCGGCCCACTTTCCCGCGTCCTTGCTGGGGTGGCGGGGATGATGATCCACTATGACGTGGACACGGGTTCCCGGCGGCATGGAGTTGTTGCCGGTGCCGGGCTGGGTATCCAGCATGCAGATCACCGGGTATTCGTGGAGGTTGAGGAGTTCCAGCGGGGTGATCGGGATTTCCAGCTCACGCGCCATGGTAAGGTTCTCACCCCGGCCGATCATTCCCGAGAAGGCGATGGTCGCCTGACGGTTCACGGTCATGATGAAGAGGTGCCGGAGCGCATAAGCGGAGGCCAGGCAATCCGGATCGGGATTGTCGTGGACAACGATAAGGATCTTGCCACGGCCGCTCACCCAGGTGAGGAGTTCGTCAACGTATACCTTGGTCTGTTTGATCCGTTCAGTGGAGGTCATGGAGCTCACTTTAGTAGTTATTTAAAGAGCGGCCGCAACCGCTCCAACGTCCGCTCTCCGATCCCATTCACTCCCCGGAGGTCGTCCAGTGTGCGCACTCCCCCCCGTTGCCTGGCGCGAGTCATGATCCGCGCCGCCAAGGCCGGACCGATGCCGGGAACGGTTCGCCAATCATTCCTGCTCATCCGGCCCGGATCCAGCGGTATTCCCAGCACGAGCCGCTGGCGGGTGGGTATGCTTCCCCAGATAATGGTCCTCTTCTCTTCAGTCAGTCCGGATACTGTCAACATATCACCGTCGGCAAGGGGATGGTTAAGGAGTCGCTCCTCGGCGGGGGTCGGCTTCCATTGGGGCGCAGCCTGTCGGAGTAGTTCCCTGACACCGTCGGGGGTGGCTGTCCGGTAGAGCCCGGGGTGGGGGATGTCTCCGGCTATCCGGATCGTTATCGATCCCGGTTTGTCATGAAAAAAGGCCACGAAAGGGGCCCCTGCCGGGGGTGTTTCGTGGCCTTTGGGGAGGTAGAGGGGAAGCGTCAGGATCAAAACCACGATCCAGAGCATCAACCTCCGGCGCTGTTCCCTCATTTGCCGGGGAGGTCCGTTTCGTCATCCTTGTGAAGTTTGTATTCGATGGCGTCCAGGAGCGCCTGATAGGAGGCTTCGATGATGTTTTCGGAGACCCCCACCGTACCCCAGCGCCCTTCCTTGTCTCCGGATTCGATGAGCACCCGGATGGACGAGGCCGTACCCTGGCCTGCCGGGAGAACCCGCACCTTGTAGTCCAGCAGCTTCATCTCCTTCAGCCGGGGATAGAATTTTTCCAGGGCCTTGCGCAGGGCGTTGTCCAGAGCGTTCACCGGCCCGTTCCCCTCGGCGGCGGTATGCTCAACCTTTCCTCCCACCCGGACCATGATCGTCGCCTCGGCCAACGGTTTCTGGTCCTCATGGCGTTTTTCATCGATGACCCTGAAGCCGATGACCGAGAAGTATTTCTTGTGGCTCCCCAACGCTTTCTTCATGAGGATTTCAAAACTGGCCTCGGCCCCCTCGAACTGGTAGCCCCGGTTCTCCATCTCCTTGATATTGTCAAGAATTTCCAGAGTTACCGGGTCCTTGCTGTCCAGGTTGATGTTGAACTCCTGGGCCTTGACGAGGATGTTGGATCGGCCGGAGAGGTCGGAGATGAGCACCCTGGTGCAGTTTCCCACGGTTTCGGGGCGGATATGCTCATAGGTGTCGGGGTGGCGCTGGATGGCGCTGACGTGCACTCCCCCCTTATGGGCGAAGGCGGAATTCCCCACATAGGCCTGGTGCTTGTGGGGGGGGATATTGGCCAGCTCGAAGACGTAGCGGGAGAGTTCCCGCAGGTGGCGGAGCTGCTCGTCGGTGACGCATTCCCGTTTCAGCTTTAATTTCAGGGCCGGGATGATGGAGCAGAGGTTGGCGTTGCCGCATCGCTCGCCGAAACCGTTGATGGTTCCCTGCACATGGACGATCCCATGCTGCACCGCCATGAGGGTGTTGGCCACGGCGCACTCGCCGTCGTTGTGAGTATGGATCCCCAGGGGGGTGGTGATCTGCTGACGGACTTCGTCGATGATGGCGGCGATATCATAGGGCATGTTGCCGCCGTTGGTGTCGCAGAGACAGATGCAGTCGATCCCCGCCGCTTCCGCCGCCTGGAGGGTCTTGATGGCGTAGCCGGGATTGGCTCGATAGCCGTCGAAGAAGTGCTCGGCGTCGTAGATCACCTCGGGGACGTGAGCCTTGAGATAGACAAGGGAGTCGTTGATCAGGTCCAGATTTTCCTCCAGGGAGATTCGGAGCGCCTCATGGACATGAAAATCCCAGGTTTTGCCGAAGATGGTGACGGCATCGGCCTTGGCTTCGATGAGAGTTCGGAGGTTCTGATCCTTGTCCGGGGTGACTTTTGCCCGCCGGGTGGAGCCAAAGGCGGCTATCCTTGCCTGTTGCAGCTTCTCCTTCCGGATCTCCTTGAAAAAAGTGATGTCCTTGGGATTGCTCCCCGGCCACCCCCCCTCGATGTAGTGAATACCGTTATCGTCAAGTTTGTGGGCGATCCGGATCTTGTCTTCCACCAGGAAGGAGATATCTTCAGCCTGCGTACCGTCGCGCAGGGTGGTATCGTACAGTTTTACCAAGCTCATGCCGTCACCTCGTCTGTCGTGAAAGTGGAAACAAACAGCGTTAAATGGAGTAGCTCTATGTAGCCGGTTTCGGGAATTTTATCAAGCAAAATCCGGCAGATGATGGGGAAGGGGACGGGGGTGAAACAAAGGTTCAGTTTCAGTTCCAAGTATCTGACAGTGGTTGAATGGTTCTCTTGTCGTGATTTTCTAACTTGACAAGGCGCATATTGTGCGCATAGCATGATATGCAGGGGGTGCGCTATGCAAAAATCTAGAATCAATCTTACTCTTGACGCCGACTTAATTGACTTTATCAAGGAATATGCTGAGACCCAGCGAACAACAGTTTCCGAAGTCTTTACCCAATTCGCTCTAAAGCTGAAACGGGTTAAAGAGAACGACCCTACTGAAATCATACTGGCAGACCCTGATTTTTATGATTCTCTTTTAAGCACGATTGAGCAAGTTAAAACAGGTACGGTCAACTGGCTCAGTTATGATGAGGTCTTTAAATGAATCTTGTTTTCAGTGACGAGTTTGCTGCGTCTCTAAAAAAGCACAGTGCAATTAAAGAAGGCGTCCGAAAAAAAGTGAATATGATTTGCGAAAACCCTGTGACGCTAGGTGAACCGCTTAAAGGAAACTTGCGTGGATTCTACAGTTGTCCCGTTAAACGCAATTTCCTTATTATTTTCCTTTACTGCGCAACGTGCAGAAAGAAGGGAGACGATGCCATTGTCCTCTGTGCAGATTGTCCTGACTGCCTTGACGACACCATCAAGTTTATCGCCCTTGGTCCCCACGATAAAACATATTGGGGGTGACCGGCTCACGTTGGTTCGACGGGCTGACCCTACCTTCTCGGGTTTTTCTCGTTCCCAAGCTCCAGCTTTGCACGTTTTCGAAGGTCATGCCATATTTGATGTCCTCGCAAATTTTCTAAAACAGTGCCTTGCGTCATGCTTCGACAAGCTCAGCACGAACGGATTTTCAGACAGTTACAACTCTTATTCGCCTCGTCGCTGTCTTGAGTGGGTAATGGCGACGGCCGTAGGTTTTGCATAGGGCGTGAGTCGAGCGCGCCAGAATGGAGCGCACGGCGAGACGAACGCCCTGTGTAAAACCTGTCTACGGCCACTCTGCTTTTATTTTGC
>CAIYUY010000210.1 GCA_903929485.1 uncultured Desulfuromonadales bacterium | reverse complement strand
CCCGAGCGGTGGTCAGGTAAGTGCCGCAACTGGAATCGACCAACGGTGGTCTGCTTGAACCCGCAGAAATCGACTCAAAACGGTACGACAATTCAAAACAAGGCTGCATAGGAAATGCGACAACTTCCTTGACAACGACCGACATTGGCGGCATCTTTTTTATCATTCTTGTCCCAACGGCCATCCAAAAGCGCACGATTTTTAACGACCGCCACGTTGGAAACATAGACCACGTGTTCACCTTGGCGGATCAAGTATTCGGCCAGCGGTTTGTGGTAGGATGCCGTCGGTTCCAAGCCGTACACGACTTCGTCCAAGCCATATCGGTTCTGAATATCCTTGGCTAAGGTGCGAACGCTTTCAAAACCCTGAATGCTGTTATCAAAGACCGAGTTTTTCCGTAGCGTTCGTCCGTTGTGAGTACCGAAAAAAGCGTGATGGTTGTTCTTCGCGGCATCGATACCAACCAGCAAGTGTTTTTCGGAGCCTCTAAGTGATGATCTGATTCCCTTGAACAGTTCCAGTCTTTCGTTTTCGAGGTTCATGATGTCCTCCTGTCCTGTTGAAAATTATATTCAACTACAGGTGACAATAGAAATACAATACTGATATGATAAGCTTTTTTTCGATAGACTCCGGGGAGAGAACCGTTGCTCTAAATAACATATAACGCTGGTAACAGTGCGGCCGGGCAATGTCGTATAATCAAGCGGGTGCGAATCCCGCCCCGGAAGGCTGGCCAGCCACCGGGTAGCGAGTCCTTGGAGGTCTGCTGGTAACAGCAGACTTTAAGCGTAGGATAGCGAACAGGTAGGCCGTAAGCCGAAAGGTTGAAGGGATTGAGCCTCGTAATGCGTCACATTGAGAAGGACGACACTCTTGTTACGGTGGAAGTCAACATGAACATCGCCGCTAATGGCAAGGCGATGTTTGCTTCTTCGGGGTCAAAGACCATGGCATATCTGATATTGTGATTATGCGGCAACCCGGGAGGCCCTGCGCCTCTTCCCGAAAGGGGAGTATGCCGGACAACCGAAAAGGGAGAAAGGCAAATGTGGCACAGGGAGTCGGATAGCCCCGTAGGGGCAGGTGGGGGCAGACCCTCAAGATGACAAGTTGAGGGGGCAGGTGTCAGGGGGCAGGTGGGGTCAGACCCTCAAGGGCAGGTGGGGTCAGACCCTCAAGATGACAAGTTGAGGGGGCAGGTGTCAGGGAGGTGTCATGTTTGATATTCAGACATTTGTTGAGGGACGACAAGAGTCTGAACGGGTACCTGCTGGAGGCGTTGAAGGAAAGGGGTGAGCCTACCGATGAGGACCGTTACGATGTCGTCCTGAATGAAAAAAGGTTTTCGGGCCGGAGAGGCAGGTGAAGCATGGTTATGTGTACTGTTTGCACGGGGGGAATGTTGGCATCTCATGCAATTTCTTGATGCTTGAAGACTCTAACGAGGAGCTCCGCATGCAGCGCCAGAAGGAGTTGGAGGGAGCCGGATGGACTTTTTATCGATGGCGGTGGTTCCTGGATGGCACCGGTATGAATAAAGCCGGATCCGGGTAAGAATCGGTCCCTGGGATGAAAAGAGTCGGGAAAGGGGCGTGCCGGGGAAATGAAAGGGAGAAGGAGCCAACTGGTGAGGAGAACTCTTGTTTGCGTTTTCGCGCAGTTTTTTTAGAATAAATCCAAAAGTTCAGCATGCCGAACAACGTGATCCAACTCACCGGACATATTCAATAAAATGGCAAAAAACGCGCCTGAACGAGGCGTTTCAGCTGCCGGTTTTGTCGGAGTCGAGAGCACGTAATCCTTGTCATTGTATTTGGCATCGAATATCATGAGGGCCGTTGACTGTCAGCTGTTTCCCAAAAAAATCATCCTGACTCCGGATATGATGCCGTAGAGTCTCCGTAACGATTCGCATCGCACTCTTACTCGGAGCAATCATGACCGAACGCAGAAAAGATCTCCTTGCCCTGGTGCTCATGCTGGGGCTGCTTATCGCCTTCTTCGGTAAGATCCTCTTTACTCATCAGATCATCCGCGCCCCTGATATCACCGCAGAGTTCTACTGGACCATAAAGCAGTACGGGCAGATGGGTTTTTGGGATCTTTTCAAGGTCAGCCTCCAGGCAGGATGGGATACCCTGGCCAATGGCGGCGGCTCGGAAGGGGGGGGAACCCTCTCCATGCAGTTCCTCTTCTACCGTAACCTGATCTTCTGGCTACTCCCGGAGCCGGTGAACATCGCCTGGTTCATCGTTCTTCACCTCTTCTTCGGCGGCGCCGGCGTCTTCTGTTTCTGCCGTGCCATCGGCTGCGGCCGCACGGCGGCCTTCTTTGCGGGGCTCCTCTTCGCCGTCGCCCCGGAGAACGCTTCCCTCATCAATGCCGGTCATGTGCAGAAGATCGCCACCATCAGCTTTGCCCCTTGGGTTTTCTACTTCCTGGAACGGGGCTTTCAGAGTCGCCGGCTGATCTTCTTCCTGACCACGTCGGTGATGCTCGCCTTCCAGTTCTTCAACATGCACTGGCAGATCGCCTACTATACCTGTCTCGCCCTGGGCTGTTACGCCGTTTGCCGCTTTGTTCCCCTGTGCATTGCCGAGCGTAAACAGGGGGGGAATTCTCTCCGTCTCCTGGCGCTCAACCTGGCGACCCTGCTCTTTTTTCTTTCCACGGTGGCTATCTCCCTGGTTCCCCTGGCTAACTGGTCACAGGATACTACCCGTGGAGTTCAGAGTGGCGCTAACCAGGGGAAGGGGGGGCTTGATCTGGAGGAGGCCATGTCATGGTCGTTTCCGCCCGAGGAGTTGGCGACCTTCGTCATCCCGGGAATGTTCGGCTTCTCCCGGCAGGAGGGTGGGGGGAATTCCGACAACATAAACGCTTATTACTGGGGGAGAATGAATTTTACCCAGACAAGCGATTACCTGGGGCTTCTCCCTTGGCTCCTGGCGCCGCTTCCCTTCATCTGTCGGCGCAATCGGTATAGTTGGCTGGCCGGGGGACTGGTGGTGGCGGGGATCACCTTTTCCCTGGGAAAATATTCGGCCATCTACTGGTTCCTCTATGAGCATTTTCCCGGGATCAACCATTTCCGCGTTCCCAAGATGATGATGTTTATCCCCCTTGTCGGTCTGGGGATTCTGGCGGCCCAGGGGATCGACATTCTGCTGGACGAGCAGATGGTCGATAACCGAAAGCTTCGGTGGTATCGGTATGCCCTGGCGGCGCTTCCGCTCCTTATTCTGGGGGTTCTCCTTTCCCAGTTCCTGGCCGAGGGGAACTGGAAGGGGGTACTGGAGGAGACAATGAGTCAACCCACCCGCTATCAGCAGGGGACTGAGCTGATGGCCCAGAGGTGGGAGAATCTCATGCAGGAAACCGGGTGGGCCGCGGGCGTGGCGGCTCTGACCGGTTTGGGGCTCTGGTCGGTTACCCGGAGATGGCTCCCGGTACGGTGGGGGGCACTGCTCCTGGTGATTATTTTCCTGGCCGATGTGGGGCGGGTGAATGCCAAGTACATGCTCCTGCAGCCCCTTCCAAAAACATTACGGGCGACGTTGACGCCGGCCATGGAGTATGTGAAAAGGGATGCCGGACCATATCGGGTTATCCCCATGAACAACGCCGATCCCATGACCTTCGTGGGGAACGGCATCCCGGTCATGTTTACTTCCAACCCGGTGCAGATGTGGCGCTGGCAGCTCTTTCTTGATAGTTTCAGTTTCGCTTCCGTCATGCCGGACATCATGAATGTCAAGTATCTCATTTATGAAAAGAGCCAGTATGAGCAGGAGAAGGGACAGGTGGGCGACCGTTTCGTCCCGGTCTTTCTGACTCCCGACGGCAAAGAGGTGGTACTGCAAAATCGCAGGGTATTTCCTAAGGGGTGGCTCGCCGCGGCGGTGACGGTGGTTGATGATCCCCGAAAAATACCCGGCATCCTGGCTAATCCTGCCTTCGACGCCCGGCGGGAAGCGTTGGTGGAGAGTCCTCCCACCATCCCCCTTGCCCCGGTGGACGGGCCGGCCGTTAACCCGGGTACCGTGTCGGTGATCACCTATGGAAATGTTGCGGTGACCTTGCAGGTCCGGTCGGCCACGAATGCGCTCCTGGTTCTGGGGGACAAGTACTTCTCCGGCTGGGGAGCGTCGGTGGACGGTAAGGATGCGGCCATCGTCCCTGTTAACCTTGTCCTGCGCGGCGTCTATTTGACGCCGGGTGATCATAGGGTAACGTTTACCTTCGACCCGTTACCCTTCAAGATTGGAAAGTGGCTGACTCTCGCTTCCCTTGCTTTCTTTTTTGTCATGCTGGGATGGAATTGGCGGATAAGAAAAACTACCGCGGAGCAAAAGCCGGAGCGGAGGGGGGAGTGCTGAACGGAAAGCGGATCATTGTCGTGCTTCCTGCCTATAACGCCGTGAAGACCCTGGAGATGACATTTCTGGAGATTCCCCTGGAGTTCGTGGATGACGTTCTGCTGGTGGACGATGCCAGTCGGGACGATACGGCGGCCGTTGCCCGACAGTTGGGGATTCGGACAATTGTCCATGAGCAGAACAAAGGGTATGGCGGTAACCAGAAAACCTGCTATGCCAAGGCGCTGGAACTTGGCGCGGATATTGTCGTCATGCTCCACCCGGATTATCAGTATACCCCCCGGTTGATTACCGCCATGGCGGCCATGATTGCTTATGGAGAGTTCGACGCAGTGCTGGCGTCCCGCATCCTCGGTATCGGCGCCCTCAAGGGGGGAATGCCGCGGTACAAGTATCTGGCAAACAGGATGCTGACCTTTTTGGAGAATCTTCTCCTTGGGCAGAAGCTTTCCGAATACCACTCAGGTTATCGGGCCTTTTCCCGCCAGGTGCTTGAACGCCTTCCCCTGGAACGCAACTCCGACGATTTTGTCTTCGACAACCAGATGCTGGCTCAGATGGTTTGGTTCGGCTACCGGATCGGGGAGCTCTCCTGCCCCACGAAATATTTCAAGGATGCCTCATCCATCAATTTCAGCCGTAGCGTCATCTACGGCCTTAATGTTCTTCTCACCGCAATCCAGTTCAGGCTCTGCAGGATGAAGCTCCTGACGGTGGCTATCTTTCAGGGGAAAGCATCCTGATCTCGGATTCTCTTGACGCAGGCCACAAATGATCACTCCTGATGCCGCTAACGCTGAAACCATGGATGAGTTGCGCGATTTTGATCTTCGGATACTCCAGCCGCGGCGTGGCTACCGGTTTTCCGTGGATCCTCTTCTTCTCTGCGAATTCTCAGGGAAAAGCGATGGTCGGATCATTGACCTGGGGACCGGTTGCGGGGTGATGGCGCTGATCATGGCCCGCATGGTACCAGGCTCCATGATTGTGGGGGTAGAGAGCCGGGAGGAGAGTGCCCGACTGGCGGAGCGAAATGTAGCGCTGAACGGGCTTGAGGGGCAGGTGACGGTTATCTCCGCGGACATCCTTAGCCTGAAAGGTCTGTTTCCGGTCTCCTCCTTTGACCTCGTTCTCACTAATCCTCCTTATCGTCCACTGGGGACCGGAAAGGTCAGCCCACTTGCCGGGCGCGACACGGCCCGCCACGAGTCCACGGCGTCACTTGCCGATTTTCTCGAAATGGCTAAATATCTCGTGAAAACGGCGGGTAGAATCTGTTGTATCTATCATGTCTCCCGGCTGGCGGAACTGATCGCCACTGCTTCGCTCCTGAAACTCTGTCTGCTCCGTCTGCAGTTTGTCCACGGCAGGGCTACCGGCTGCGGCCGGATGGTGCTGGTGGAGCTGGGAAAGGGGCGTAACGGGGAACTTACGGTGCTTCCACCACTGTTCGTGGGGAGCGGTGATAGCCGATGAGTTGCGTCAATGCAGTAAGCAGTAATGGTCCGCCATGCATTGATTTAACGTTTTTGGAAAAAGATGCAAAAAAAATGTTGACATTGACTGCTGGATACCGTATAAGCACAGGACTTGACCGAGTGATTATCGAAAACGGGGTCGCAAGCAAGGGTGAAAGGCTGCGCTGGCGTAGCTCAATTGGCAGAGCAGCTGACTTGTAATCAGCAGGTTGCGGGTTCGAGTCCCATCGCCAGCTCCACAAAAACTGTTGATACCGGCTTTCAATGCGGAGGGATTCCCGAGCGGCCAAAGGGAACAGACTGTAAATCTGTCGTCAGCGACTTCGGAGGTTCGAATCCTCCTCCCTCCACCATAAAACTTCAGAAAGTGCGGAAACGATTTCGATTATCCCAGGAGACCATGGTCGTTTGCACTGAGACCGAAAAGTCTTTGCACTTTTACCAAACCTCGTAGCGCACGATTGGCGGGAGTAGCTCAGTTGGCTAGAGCATCAGCCTTCCAAGCTGAGGGTCGCGGGTTCGAGTCCCGTTTCCCGCTCCAACGTGCATCCAGCGCCCGCATAGCTCAGTAGGTAGAGCACATCCTTGGTAAGGATGAGGTCTCCGGTTCGAATCCGGATGCGGGCTCCATTTCCCCAAAAAAATAGTAGTAGTATACCTGCGCAGGCAGCATACAGGAGGATTTACAGATGGCCAAGGCAAAATTTTCCAGGAATAAGCCACATGTCAACATCGGAACTATCGGTCACGTCGACCACGGCAAAACTACGCTGACGGCGGCGATTACCAAGGTTCTTGCCGGCAAGGGACAAGCGGAGTTCAAGGCGTTTGACCAGATCGATAACGCCCCGGAAGAGCGTGAGCGCGGAATCACCATCGCCACGGCCCATGTGGAGTACGAGACCGATAATCGCCATTACGCCCACGTTGACTGTCCCGGACATGCCGACTATGTCAAGAACATGATCACCGGCGCTGCGCAGATGGACGGTGCAATTCTGGTGGTATCCGCCGCCGACGGCCCCATGCCCCAGACACGTGAGCATATCCTTCTTGCTCGTCAGGTAGGCGTTCCCTACATGGTCGTGTTCCTCAATAAAGCCGACATGGTGGATGACGAAGAACTGCTGGAGTTGGTGGAGATGGAGATCAGGGAACTTCTTTCATCCTACGATTTCCCCGGCGACGATATCCCGATCATCAAGGGTTCCGCACTGCAGGCTCTGAACGGCGATGCCGGCGATTTGGCTCTGCCTGCCATTGAAGCTTTGATGGCGGCGGTTGACTCCTACATCCCCGTGCCGGTACGCGCCATTGACAAACCGTTTCTTATGCCTGTTGAAGACGTTTTCTCCATCTCGGGTCGCGGCACTGTGGCCACGGGGCGGGTTGAGCGCGGAATCGTCAAGGTTGGTGAAGAGATCGAGATTGTCGGTATCAAGAAAACTGCCAAGACCACCGTCACTGGTGTAGAGATGTTCCGGAAGTTGCTGGACGAAGGACGCGCCGGCGACAACATTGGCGCACTGCTCCGTGGCGTAAAGCGTGAGGACGTTGAGCGTGGCCAGGTACTTGCCAAGCCGGGGAGCATCACCCCCCACACCAAGTTCAAGGCGGAAGCGTACGTTCTGACCAAGGAAGAAGGGGGGCGTCATACACCGTTCTTCAACGGTTATCGTCCGCAGTTCTACTTCAGAACAACCGACGTGACGGGTGTAGCGGAACTTCCCGAGGGGATCGAGATGGTCATGCCCGGCGACAACGTGGCCATGACCGTGAACCTGATCACCCCCATCGCCATGGACGAAGGGCTTCGCTTCGCCATCCGTGAAGGCGGTCGCACCGTCGGCGCCGGAGTTGTCAGCGCCATCATCCAATAGAAAATCAGTTCAAGGTTCTAGGTTCCAGGTTCTACGTTTGAACCTGGAACCTTGAACGTAGAACGTAGAACTAGACTTCAAAGGAATTGCCATGCGCGACATCATCACGCTCTCCTGCACGACCTGCAAACAGCGTAATTATACAACCACGAAGAACAAGAAGAGTACCCCGCAGAAACTTGAATTCAAAAAGTACTGCCGCTTCTGTCGGTTGCATACGCCCCATAAGGAAACCAAATAGTTCCCATCTCATGACCGCGGCTTTTGCTGCGTTTGTCTCCATGCAGGCCAGTAGCTCTAACGGCTAGAGCACCGGTCTCCAAAACCGGGTGTTGGGGGTTCGAATCCCTCCTGGCCTGCCATTTTCGATGGATGCTTACGGGGTCCCAGTGTGATAGATAAAACTAAACTATTTCTGGAAGATGTCAAAACCGAGATGGGCAAGGTTACCTGGCCGACAAGGAAGGAAACTATCGCCACATCCTGGGTTGTCATCACCATCATTGTCCTGATCTCTCTCTATCTCGGCGCCTGCGACCTCATTCTGGCCAAGCTGATTCGCATCATTCTGCGCTAAAGGACTGTTATGGAAAAGAAGTGGTACGGAGTCCATACCTATTCCGGATTCGAGAATAAGGTTAAACTTTCTCTTATGGAGCGGATCAAGAATCTTGGGGTGGAAGAGTTTTTCGGTGAGGTTCTCATCCCCTCCGAGACGGTTGTTGAACTCAAAAAAGGTGAAAAAAAGACATCTCTGCGTAAATTCTTCCCCGGATATATTCTTGTACAGATGCATCTGGATGATGAGACTTGGCACGTTGTCAAGGAGACCTCCAAGGTTACCGGTTTTGTCGGTGGCACCAGCCCCACGATTATCCCCGACAAAGATGTGGACAAGATTGCCAAGAGAATGGTTGAGGGAGCCGAGAAACCGCGCCATAAGGTGCTTTTCGAGATCGGAGAAACCGTACGGGTGGTCGACGGCCCGTTCCTGAATTTCTCGGGTGTCGTTGAAGATGTCAAGCCGGACAAAGGTAAACTGCGAGTCATGGTAAGCATCTTCGGCAGGGCTACACCGGTGGAGTTGGAGTTCATGCAGGTAGAAAAAAGTTAAAAACGGCAACGCCAATGGCGCGTCGATGAATCATATCCCGTATCATGTAATTGCAAGGAGTAGAGTATGGCCAAAAAAATTACCGCCTATATCAAACTTCAGATCCCAGCCGGCAAAGCCAACCCGTCTCCCCCCATCGGGCCGGCGCTTGGACAGCACGGTGTCAATATCATGGCGTTCTGTAAAGAGTTTAATGCTAAAACACAGGGAGATGAGCCAGGTACGGTAACTCCGGTAGTTATCACCGTGTTTGCCGATCGATCCTTTACCTTCATCACCAAGACCCCGCCCGCTTCGGTCCTCATCAAAAAAGCGCTGGGATTGGCCAGTGGGTCGGCGACCCCCAACAAGATCAAGGTCGGAAAATTGACCACGGATCAGCTTCGTGAGATCGCCAGCAAGAAAATGACGGATCTCAATGCCGCCAGTGTGGAGGCCGCCATGGCCACCATCGCCGGTACGGCGCGGAGCATGGGCGTGGATATTGTTTAAACTGATTTTTAGAGAGGTTAATGACGATGCCGAAGGTTACGAAAAAACAAAAAGTCGCTAATGCCGCAGTTGACCGGTTGAAGGCGTATCCTCTTGATACCGCTCTTTCGCTGGTAAAAGATACGGCCTTTGCCAAATTTGACGAAACGGTGGAAGTTGCGGTCAGATTGGGCGTTGATCCGCGCCATGCCGACCAGATGGTCCGCGGCGCGGTGGTTCTCCCCAACGGCTTGGGCAAGACCGTGCGAGTTCTGGTTTTCGCCAAGGGCGAAAAAGAGAAGGAAGCCTTGGATGCCGGCGCCGACTTCGTAGGCGCCGATGACTTCATAGCAAAGATCCAGGGCGGCTGGTTCGATTTTGATACTGCCATTGCAACGCCGGATATGATGGGTGTTGTGGGGAAGATCGGTAAACTTCTGGGACCCCGCGGTCTGATGCCGAATCCCAAGGTAGGAACCGTGACCTTCGACCTGACTCGGGCCATTACCGAATCCAAGGCCGGCAAGGTCGAGTTCCGGGTGGAGAAAGCCGGTATTGTTCACGCCCCGGTGGGAAAAGTTTCCTTTGATGCGGAAAAGCTGAAAGGGAACATCCTTGCCCTCGTGGAGGCTCTCATCAAGGCGAAACCCTCCGCCGCCAAGGGAAACTATCTGAAAAAGATCACGGTCAGTTCCACCATGGGTCCTGGTATTAAACTTGATCTACCCGAAGTAACGTCGCACATACTGTAGCCGTTGTAGAGCCAAAGTCAGAGACAGCAGGCGCCGGTACCC
This sequence comes from uncultured Desulfuromonadales bacterium, assembly GCA_903929485.1. Taxonomy (GTDB): domain Bacteria; phylum Desulfobacterota; class Desulfuromonadia; order Geobacterales; family CAIOGM01; genus CAIOGM01. The sequence goes on along the minus strand of CAIYUY010000210.1, from coordinate 22,067 downwards.
CGGCTTAATGAGCCCTGCCGAGACTAGGTTGTGAAACGAGTTCAATCTCGGCGCTTCCGACTTTGGCGGGCAGTTGCCCACCACCCAAACAGAAAGGAGGAAGGCGCTTGAACAAAGAGAGCAAGCAACAAGTTGTCGCGGAACTTCACGACAAACTTGTCCGAGCCAAAGCAGTGTTCCTGGCTGATTTCCGCGGACTTAACGTGGAAAAAGCTACGCATCTCAGGAATGAACTGCGTAAATCGGACATCGAATACAAAGTCGTGAAAAACACCCTGCTCGAACTGGCCTCACGTGATACCGACAAGGGATCGTTGGTTGAACATTTTACCGGTCCCACCGCTATTGCCTTGAGCTATACGGATCCTGTCGCTGCCGCCAAGGTTTTGTCGAAGTTCGCCAAGGACCAGAATGCCGTATTTAAGCTGAAGGGGGGCGTTCTTACCGGTAAGCCGATGTCCGTGGCGGATATTCAGGCCCTGGCTGATCTGCCCAGTCGTGAAGTGCTGCTGGCCAGAATGCTTGGTTCGATGCAGGCTCCCACGTCGAACTTCGTCAGAGTACTTGCCGCGGTTCCGGGCGGTTTTGTCCGTGTATTGGATGCTATCCGAGAGCAAAAAGAGGGTCTTTAGACCACTTTGATCTATCACATCTACAACTACTTTATAAGAGAGGAATACGCACCATGGCAATCACCAAAGCAGAAGTAATCAGCTTCATCGAGAACATGACCGTCCTGGAACTCGCCGAACTCGTCAAGGAACTTGAAGAGAAGTTCGGAGTATCCGCCGCCGCCCCTGCCGCCGCCGCCGCCGCTGGTCCTGCCGCCGCTGCCGAGCCTGTTGAAGAGCAGACCGAGTTTGATGTCATTCTCAAAGTTGTCGGCCCCAACAAGATTAACGTAATCAAGGTAGTTCGCGCCCTGACCAGCTTGGGACTGAAAGAAGCCAAGGATGTGGTTGACGGCGCACCCCAGGCGGTCAAGTCCGGCGTGTCCAAGGACGAAGCCGCAACCGCCAAGAAACAGCTTGAGGAAGTTGGCGCTGAAGTGGAAGTCAAGTAGTACCGATTATTACATAGCACCTTCAGGCCAAGGTCGCCACGGGCGGCCTTGGCTGTTTATGTTTGTTGGCGGGCTTGTGCTTCGTGCTGCCAACTACTTGAAATATTGACATTCAGGTAGTGCTCCCGGCGGAAAGCCGTGTGGGCCTTGCACCAAAAGGAGACTCTCCACAATGGCTTATTCTATTGCCAATAATCCCCTCTTGCGCAACAATTTCGCCAAGATCAAAAAAATAATAGACATTCCCAACCTTATCGATATTCAGAAAAATTCATATCGCCGCTTCCTCCAGCTGAATCTTCCCGCGGATTCCCGTAAAAATTCCGGTCTCGAGGCAGTCTTCCGGAGTGTTTTTCCCATCAGGGATTTCAGCGAGACAGCTTCGTTGGAGTATGTCTCCTACTCCCTCGGCCAGCCCAAATACGATGTGGACGAGTGTCACCAGAGAGGGATGACCTTTGCCGCGCCCATGAAGGTTAAGGTTCGCCTGGTGGTCTGGGACCTGAATAAGGAAAACAGCGTCAGATCAATTCGCGACATCAAGGAGCAGGAGGTCTATTTCGGCGAGATCCCGCTCATGACCGATAACGGTACCTTCATTATCAACGGCACCGAGCGGGTTATCGTCAGCCAGCTTCATCGATCACCGGGGGTTTTCTATGATCATGACAAAGGGAAGACTCACTCCAGCGGCAAAATACTTTATTCGGCCAGGGTGATCCCTTATCGTGGTTCCTGGCTTGACTTCGAATTCGATCATAAGGATATCCTGTACGTACGGATCGATCGGCGCCGGAAGATGCCGGCTACGGTGCTTCTCAAGGCCCTTGATTTCTCCACGGAAGAACTTCTCAACTTCTATTATAAAAGTGAAGAGATATTGGTCAGCAATGAAGAAACCGGTCTCCGGATCTGTAAAGTATCCGATCCGGAACTCCTCTCCACCCAGAAGGCCCTCACTGATATCGCCGATCCCCTTACCGGAGAGGTAATCGTCAAGGCCAACAGGAAATTTACCAAGGCCGCCATCCGCAAAATGGCAGAGCATGGTATCAGGAATGTTCCGACTTCTCATGAAGAAATTACCGGCAAGTTTGCTTCCCACGACATCGTCGATCCCGCCACGGGGGAGGTAATCGTAGAATGCAATGACGAACTCACTCCGGTGCGTATTGAAGAGATTCTTGGCCGGGGTATCCCTTCGTTCAAGATACTCTTTATCGATAATGTCCATGTAACATCATCACTGCGGGACACGTTGCTGGCCGACAAGATCGATACAACGGAAAATGCGCTTATCGAGATCTATCGACGACTCCGCCCCGGGGATCCTCCCACGGTGCGCAGCGCTACGATTCTCTTTGAAAACCTCTTCTTCAACCCGGAACGATACGATCTCTCCGCCGTTGGACGGTTGAAGATGAATCATAAACTTGCTCCCGAGCTGAAGGATATTCCCCTCGAGACTCAGACCTTGACCAAAAAGGATGTTCTCGAGGTTGTCCGCTACCTCATCGACCTGAAGAACGGCAAGGGAACCATCGACGATATCGATCATCTTGGAAACCGGCGCGTCAGGGCCGTGGGTGAACTCCTGGAGAATCAGTATCGCATCGGACTGGTACGCATGGAGAGGGCCATCAAGGAACGGATGAGCCTGCAGGAGGTGGAGAATCTCATGCCCCACGACCTGATCAACTCCAAGCCGGTCTCCGCGGTGGTCAAGGAGTTCTTCGGCTCCAGTCAGTTGTCACAGTTTATGGATCAGACTAATCCACTCTCCGAAGTAACCCATAAAAGGCGTCTTTCCGCTCTCGGACCGGGGGGGTTAACCCGTGAGCGAGCCGGCTTCGAGGTTCGTGACGTCCATCCGACGCACTACGGCCGGGTCTGTCCCATTGAAACCCCGGAAGGTCCGAACATCGGACTTATCGCCTCTCTCTCTACCTACGCCCGCATTAATGAACATGGTTTTGTGGAGACCCCCTATCGGATAGTCAGTGAAGGGCGGGTCACCAATGAAGTCCGTTTCTTTTCCGCATTGGAGGAGGAAGGGCATGCCATTGCGCAGGCAAATGCCGAGATGGATGAGACCGGGCGTTTTACCAGTGACTACGTTTCCGCCAGAAAATCAGGTGAATTCATCCTGGTGAGCAGGGACGAGATCGAGTTGATGGATGTGGCTCCCATGCAACTGGTATCAGTGGCGGCTTCACTCATCCCCTTCCTGGAAAATGATGACGCAAACCGTGCGCTCATGGGGTCCAACATGCAGAGGCAGGCTGTTCCGCTTCTGAAGGCTGACTCACCTCTTGTGGGTACCGGGATGGAGCGGACCGTGGCGCGTGACTCCGGGGTCTCCGTCGTGGCGCGTCACAACGGGGTAGTGGAGTCGGTGGATGCCTCCAGAATCGTCGTCAAGATTGATGAAGATCAGGCCGATGAAACCGGCACCGGGGTTGACATCTATAACCTCATCAAGTTCGCTCGTTCCAATCAGAATACCTGCATCAATCAGCGTCCGGTGGTGGCGGTGGGAGATCATGTGATCAGCGGCGATGTCATTGCCGACGGTCCCTCTACCGACATGGGGGAGCTGGCGCTGGGACAGAATGTCATGGTAGCCTTCATGCCGTGGGGCGGCTATAACTTCGAGGATTCCATTCTCATCTCCGAAAGGCTTGTCAAGGACGACCGGTTTACCTCAATTCATATTGAGGAGTTCGAATGTATCGCCCGTGACACCAAGCTGGGGAAGGAGGAGATTACCTCCGATATCCCGAATCTTGGGGACGAGGCTCTGAGGAACCTGGACGAGTCCGGGATCATCAGAATCGGCGCCGAGGTGAAGCCGGGTGATATTCTGGTAGGTAAGATTACTCCCAAGGGTGAGTCTCAACTCTCTCCGGAGGAAAAACTCCTCAGGGCTATTTTTGGCGAGAAAGCAGGGGACGTACGTGATACTTCCCTGCGGGTTCCTCCGGGTGTCGAAGGGACGATTATCGGAGCTAAGGTCTTCTCTCGTAAGGGGGCTGACAAGGATTCGCGAACTGAACTCATCGAACGGGCCGAGGAGATCAAGCTTCGCAAGGATGAGCAGGACGAAATCACCATTATTCGCAATTCCGCCAGGAGTAAACTGAAGCGGATACTCCTGGGTAAGACCGTGGTGGTCACCGTGGAGGACAGTGAAGGGCGGGTTCGGATTCCCCGCGGTGCGCTTCTTGACGATCATCTTCTTGATGGAATCGCCATGGATCGTTGGAGCGACCTATCCCTGGAGGCGGGTGACGAGAGCGAAGAGAAAATCAGGCTCATTCTTGACACCCTTACCCAGCAGGTGGATATCATCCACTACGTCTTTGCCGACAAGATCCAGAAGATGAAGCGTGGCGATGATCTCCCTCCAGGGGTCATCAAGATGGTGAAGGTCTATGTCGCCATCAAGCGTAAGCTTCAGGTCGGTGACAAGATGGCCGGTCGCCACGGGAATAAGGGGGTTGTTTCCCGCATCCTCCCCGAGGAGGACATGCCGTACATGGAAGACGGGAGGCCGGTGGAATTGGTATTGAATCCACTGGGTGTTCCCTCTCGTATGAACGTGGGGCAGATTCTGGAAATTCATCTGGGGTGGGCAGCCAAGGGAATCGGCTGGCAGATAGAGGAATTTTTGGAAAAGAACTCCCCTGCCGAACATATTAAGGATTATCTTAAAACAATATATAGTGACGAAGCCATGGGGGTGTTTCTCGACACCCTGGATGATGATGAGCTGCACAAGGTTGCTCAGCGTCTCAAGCGGGGGGTTCCCATGGCATCGCCGGTCTTCGAGGGAGCCACGGAGGCGCAAGTAAAGGCGCTCATGGACAAATCCGGTTACGCCAAGACTCGTCAAGTTACTCTTTTTGACGGTAAGTCGGGTGAACCGTTCAAACATAAGGTTACAGTGGGGATCATGTACATCCTCAAGCTCCATCACCTTGTTGATGACAAGATCCACGCACGCTCCATCGGGCCCTACAGTCTCGTTACCCAACAGCCGCTGGGAGGAAAGGCCCAGTTCGGAGGCCAGCGTCTGGGGGAGATGGAGGTCTGGGCTCTGGAGGCCTACGGGGCATCTTATGCCCTCCAGGAGTTCCTTACCGTCAAGTCCGATGACGTGGCAGGCAGGACACGGATGTACGAGGCCATCGTCAAGGGACGACACACCCTGGAACCGGGGCTTCCTGAATCGTTCAACGTTCTTATCAAGGAGCTCCAGTCTCTCTGTCTGGACGTGGAACTCCTGGAGAGTGACGAAGAGTAGGCGTGCGATAATGTGATACTTGCTCCGTTTTGCGTGTAGCGTGCATAAAGCTCTCGGGTTTTGCACGCCACACGCCGGACGCGGCACGTTGCCGACGCACGAAGACCGTGATGTAGCTAACTCCTATGAAGGAGGAAACACCCTTGGAAGACTTTTTCAGCTTTTTCGATAAACCAAAAGATCCGCTCCATTTCTCGGCCATAAAGATATCCATTTCGTCCCCGGAAAAGATTCGGGAACGTTCCTACGGTGAAGTTAAAAAACCGGAGACCATTAATTATCGTACCTTCAAACCGGAGCGCGACGGGCTCTTCTGCGCCAAGATCTTCGGCCCGACCAAGGATTACGAATGTAACTGCGGAAAGTATAAGCGGATGAAACATCGTGGCATTGTCTGTGAGAAGTGCGGTGTTGAGGTCATCCCCTCAAAAGTTCGTCGCGAGCGGTTGGGGCATATCGACCTGGCGACACCTGTCGCCCACATCTGGTTTCTTAAGTCACTTCCTTCGCGCATCGCTAACTTGTTGGATATGACACTAAAGGACCTGGAGAAGGTTCTCTATTTTGAGGCGTATGCCATCAGCGATCCCCGTAACACCGGGATGACTATCGCCGAGGTTCTTAATGAAGACGCTTATCTTAAGGCCATGGACGAGCATGGGGGCGACTTCGGTGGAGGGATGGGGGCCGCGGCCATTCGCGACTGTCTCCAGGCGCTGGATCTGGAAAGACTGGGCGAAGATCTTCGCGCCGAACTGGTGGAGGCTTCCAGCGAGGCTAAGAGAAAGAAGTTGTCAAAACGGCTCAAGGTTATCGACGCATTCCGTAACTCCGGTAACAAACCTGAGTGGATGATCCTGGAGTGCATCCCTGTTCTGCCGCCGGAACTCCGGCCGTTGGTTCCCCTGGATGGCGGTCGCTTCGCCACATCGGATCTCAATGACCTCTACCGCCGCGTAATAAATCGGAACAACCGGCTGAAACGGCTCATGGAGCTCCAGGCCCCGGAAGTTATCATCCGGAATGAGAAACGGATGCTTCAGGAGGCGGTGGACGCCCTCTTCGATAACGGCCGACGCGGCCGCGCCATTGCCGGACCCAACAAGCGTCCCCTAAAGTCTCTTTCCGACATGCTCAAGGGGAAAGCCGGGCGTTTCCGTCAAAACCTCCTGGGGAAGCGGGTGGATTATTCCGGCCGTTCCGTTATCGTCGTCGGTCCCGAACTACGTCTCCATCAGTGCGGTCTTCCCAAGAAGATGGCTCTGGAACTCTTTAAACCGTTCATCTATAACAAGCTGGAAGAGCAGGGGCATGTAACCACCATCAAGAGCGCCAAGAAGATGGTGGAGAAGGAAAGACCCGAGGTCTGGGATGTGCTGGACGAAGTCATCAAGGAGCATCCGGTGATGCTGAACCGGGCGCCTACGCTCCACCGCTTGGGAATCCAGGCTTTCGAGCCGATTCTCATCGAGGGAAAGGCAATTCAACTCCATCCGCTGGTCTGCACCGCTTTCAACGCCGACTTCGACGGCGATCAGATGGCGGTCCATCTCCCCCTCTCCATCGAGAGCCAGGTGGAGGCGCGGGTATTGATGATGTCCACCAATAACATCCTTTCACCTGCCCATGGCAAACCGATCATTGTCCCTTCCCAGGATATGGTTCTGGGAATCTACTACATGACCCGGGAGCGGTACTTCGTCAAGGGTGAATGGAAAATTCTCGCTTCTCCCGATGAAGTACGCATTGCCTATGACTCGGGAGAGATCGACCTCCAGGCGCGGATCAAGGTTCGGATGAAGAACCTTGAAACTGATGAAGAGACACAAATCGTGGAGACGACCACCGGCCGAATCATCCTTCGGGAGATCCTCCCGGCGGAAGTTCCTTTCTCCACTATTAATAAAACAATGACCAAGAAGGAGCTCTCCAACCTGGTGGACGTCTGCTATCGTCTCGCCGGGAACAAGGAGACCGTTATCCTGGCCGATCGTCTGAAAGAGACCGGTTTCCGCTTCTCCAGTATCGCCGGTATTTCCATCTCCATTGATGACATGGTTATCCCCGAAGGGAAGGCCGCCATCATTAATCGTTCCAATGATGAGGTCAAGGAGATCCAGAACCAGTACACTGAAGGGCTCATTACCGATGGTGAACGGTACAACAAGGTCATCGACATCTGGGCAAAGTCTTCCGAGGAGATCGGGAAGGAGATGCTTGACAACCTTTCCCGTGACACCCTGATCGACCCCGAAGGAAACGAGGTGAAGATTCCCTCCTTCAATGCTATCCATATGATGGCGGACTCCGGTTCCCGAGGTTCAGCTCAGCAGATCAGGCAGCTCGCTGGGATGCGAGGTCTCATGGCCAAGCCGTCCGGCGAGATCATCGAGACACCGATTACCGCAAATTTCCGAGAAGGACTGACGGTTCTCCAATACTTCATCTCCACCCATGGCGCACGCAAAGGGCTTGCGGATACTGCTCTCAAGACAGCCAACTCGGGTTATCTCACACGTCGGCTGGTGGACGTGGCTCAGGATGCAATCATTGCCGAGGATGATTGCGGAACCCTGGACGGGCTCATGGTCTCCTCGCTCACCGAGGGCGGCGAGATTATCGAGCATATGGGAGATCGTATCCTTGGGCGGGTAGCTTTGGAAGATGTGCTGGATCCGGTGACCGGCGAGACTCTTGTGCCGGCCAACATCCAGATCGATGAGACACTTGTCCAGAGAATTGAGGATTCCGGGCTTGAGCGGGTAAAGATCAGGTCTGTTCTTACCTGTCAGAGCAAGCGGGGTATCTGCGCCAAGTGTTATGGCCGAGATCTCGCTCGGGGGCATATCGTCAACATCGGCGAAGCGGTGGGAGTCATCGCTGCCCAGTCCATCGGGGAACCGGGAACCCAGCTCACCATGCGGACATTCCATATCGGTGGTACCGCTTCGCGGCGGGCCGAGCAGACCTCCTTGGAGGCGCGCACCGAAGGGAGGATGCGATTCATCAACATCAACTCCGTTACCAACTCCAGTACCGGTGAACTCTGTCATATCGTCATGAACCGCAATGGAGAGATTGCCGTCGTGGATGAAACCGGACGGGAACGGGAACGTTACTCCGTGGTTTATGGAGCCAAGATTAAGATCGGTCCCGATGGCTTGGTGAAGGCGGGTCAGGTCTTGGCTGAGTGGGACCCCTATACCATGCCGATCCTTACGGAGGTTTCCGGTAAGATCAAGTTTGGTGACATCATAGAGGGTATCACCATGGAGGAGCAGGTTGATGAAGTCACCGGCCTCTCCAGGAAGGTCATAGTTGAAACCAAGGAGTCCGACAAGCGCCCGCGTATCGCCATCAAGGACCCCGACTCTTCTTCAGGCGGAACCATAGGTCGTTATTTCCTCCCGGTTGGAGCCAACATCAGTGTCTCCGAAGAGTCAGTTGTCAACGCCGGTGATGTTATTGCTAAAATTCCACGAGAGACCACCAAGACTAAGGATATTACCGGAGGTCTCCCCCGGGTCGCCGAACTTTTCGAGGCGCGTAAGCCGAAGGATTTTGCCGTCATCTCCGAAATAGACGGTGTGGTCTCCTACGGAAAGGATGCCAAGGGGAAACGGAAGGTCATCGTTACCCCGGAAATCGGCGAGGCCAAGGAGTATCTGATCCCCAAGGGGAAACACATCAGTGTTCACGAGGGAGACCATGTGAAGGCTGGAGAACCGCTCATGGACGGTTCCTCAAACCCTCATGACATCCTGAGGGTACTGGGAGTCAAGGAGTTGGCCCGCTATCTTGTTGATGAGGTACAGGAGGTTTATCGGCTTCAGGGGGTCAAGATCAATGACAAGCATATCGAGACAATCGTGCGGCAGATGCTCCGGAGAGTCAGGATAAAAGAGTCAGGCGATACGGGCTTCTTGGTGGACGATCAGTTCGAACGCCATGTCTTTGAGGAAGTGAACGAAAAAGTTCTGGCAAAGGGAGGCCGTCCGGCCATCGCCGAGCCGCTGCTCTTGGGCATTACCAAGGCTTCGTTGTCCACTGAATCATTTATTTCGGCTGCATCGTTCCAGGAAACCACAAAGGTCTTGACACAGGCGGCAATAGAAGGTAAAGTCGACAGTCTTCGCGGTCTCAAGGAGAACGTAATCATGGGACGCCTCATACCGGCAGGAACCGGTATCGCACGATACCGCTCCGTTAGATTAATTGCCGAGGCGGCTCCGGAAGATGACTCGACGGTGGAACCGGTCAGGGGAGTAGAAGCTCCGGAGCCACCGGATGATGATTATGATGATGCCGACGACGATGCCATGTAGCAGTGTAGTCGACAAAAGCTTTTTAGAGGCAAATGTCGAAAAGACTTGACAAGTCAGACGGCTCTTGCTATTTTCGTCAGGTTTTTCGCTCCAGAAGGGGATACTGTTTCCCCTGTGACCTTGCAGTTCGGGAGAATATCGCACGATGCCAACCATCAATCAACTCATACGAATCGGCCGCGAAAGTAGAAAAGATAAATCCACCGCACCAGCGTTAAAAAGCTGTCCTCAGAAGCGAGGAGTCTGTGTCAGGGTTTACACCACCACACCAAAGAAGCCGAACTCCGCTCTCCGCAAGGTAGCCAGGGTACGGTTAACCAATGGGATAGAAGTCACATCCTATATTCCAGGTGTCGGACACAACCTCCAGGAGCACTCTGTGGTGCTGATTCGCGGTGGAAGGGTCAAAGACCTTCCGGGTGTCAGGTATCACATCGTCCGGGGCACCCTTGATTCCGTCGGCGTCAAGGGCAGGTTAAAGAGCCGTTCTAAGTACGGCGCCAAGAGACCCAAGTAAGAGCCAGTGAGAGGTTGACATGCCAAGAAGAAGAGAAGTAGCCAAGCGAATCATTATTCCCGACCCCAAGTACAATGACCGAATTGTCGCCAAACTGGTCAACGTAATCATGATCGGCGGCAAGAAGAGTACAGCCGAACGTGCTCTTTACGGCGCGCTGGAACTTGTAGCCCAGCGGGCCAATGAGGAAGCACTCAAGGTCCTTAAAAAGTCGCTGGATAACATTAAGCCGATGCTGGAAGTCAAGTCTCGTCGTGTGGGCGGCTCGACCTATCAGGTGCCCATTGAAGTTCGCGCCGAGCGCCGTCTGGCGCTGGCCATGCGCTGGCTGACACGCTATGCAAGCAAGCGGTCCGAGAAAACCTTGACCGACAAGCTGGCCGGTGAAATCCTGGACGCCTTCAACAATCGCGGAGCGGCTGTCAAGAAGCGTGAAGAGACGCACAAGATGGCTGAAGCAAACCGCGCGTTCGCGCATTACCGCTGGTAGATCTGCCGATTCTGCCGTACGCCGGAGGAACTGTTTGTGGCTCGTCAAGTATCACTAGAAAAAACCCGAAATATCGGGATTATGGCTCATATCGACGCCGGCAAGACCACTACGACAGAACGTATTCTTTATTATACGGGTGTCTCCCATAAAATCGGTGAAGTCCATGAAGGGACCGCCACCATGGACTGGATGGAGCAGGAGCAGGAGCGAGGAATTACCATCACCTCCGCTGCGACTACGTGCCACTGGGATGAACACCGAATTAATATCATCGACACTCCGGGTCACGTGGACTTCACCATCGAAGTTGAGCGCTCATTGCGTGTTCTAGATGGCGCGGTCGCAGTTTTCTGCTCCGTTGGCGGTGTTGAGCCTCAGTCGGAGACCGTTTGGCGACAGGCTGACAAGTACGGCGTACCCAGGCTGGCATTCATAAATAAAATGGACAGAATCGGCGCTGATTTTTATCGCGGCGTCGCCATGATAAAAGATCGCCTCAAGGCTAATCCGGTGCCGATTCAGCTTCCGGTCGGCAAGGAAGATTACTTCAAGGGGATCATTGACCTGGTTACCATGAAGGCAATAATCTGGGACGAGGAATCCCTTGGGGCCACGTTCCGGGAAGAAGAGATAAGCGCCGAGGATCTGGATGTTGCTCAAGAATACCGTGAGAAACTGATTGAGGAACTTTCCAGCCACGACGACCTTCTCATGGAAAAATATCTCAGTGGTGAAGAGCTCACCAATGAAGAAATCGTGAATGCAATCCGTACCTCTACCATATCCATCAAGATCTGCCCGGTGGTTTGTGGGTCAGCTTTTAAAAATAAAGGTGTTCAGAACCTGCTTGATTCAGTCGTTGCCTATCTTCCCTCACCGTTGGATATTCCCCCCATCAAAGGGGTGAAAGAGGGGAGTGAGGAGGTCATTGAGCGCTCCGCCGATGATAAAGAACCGTTTTCTGCTCTGGCGTTTAAGATAATGACCGACCCGTTTGTTGGTCAGTTGACTTTTTTCCGGGTATATTCGGGTGTCTTGGCCTCGGGTTCTTACGTATATAATTCCACCAAGGGTAAGCGCGAAAGAATCGGGCGTATCCTCAAGATGCATGCGAACAAGCGTGAAGAGATCAAGGAAGTTTATGCCGGTGATATCGCCGCCGCGGTAGGGCTCAAATACACCACCACCGGTGATACTCTCTGTGAAGAAGCCAACCCGGTAATTTTGGAATCAATCGAGTTTCCCGATCCGGTTATCTCCATCGCCATTGAGCCGAAAACCAAGGCTGATCAGGAAAGACTGGGCATCAGTCTTCAGAAACTCGCCAGTGAGGACCCTTCCTTCCGGGTTCGTACCGACGAAGAGACCGGTCAGACAATCATTTCAGGAATGGGAGAACTTCATCTTGAGATCATCGTCGACAGGATGATGCGTGAATTCAAGGTCGAGGCGAATGTTGGGAAACCGCAGGTTGCTTATCGTGAAACAGTAACGAGGAAAGCCAAGGTTGAGGGGAAATTTGTCCGTCAGTCCGGTGGTCGTGGTCAGTATGGACATGTCTGGATCGAGATCGAGCCCCAGGAACCGGGAAAAGGTTACGAGTTCGTGGATGCCGTCAAAGGCGGAGTGATTCCACGTGAATTCATTCCCGCCGTTGACAAGGGTATCCGTGAGGCGATGGATACCGGTGTCCTGGCTGGTTTTCCCATGGTAGACTTCAAGGTTACACTCATTGAAGGTTCCTACCATGACGTTGACTCCTCGGAGATGGCATTCAAAATAGCCGGCTCCATGGCTTTTAAAGAGGGGTGCGCCAAGGCAGGCGCGGTTATCCTTGAACCGATAATGTCAGTGGAAGTAGTTGTTCCCGAAGAGTACATGGGCGAGGTCATCGGCGACCTCAACTCCAGGCGGGGGCGGATAATGGGGATGGAAGGGCGTGCGGGAGCACAGGTAGTTGCTTCCATGGTTCCTTTAGCTCAGATGTTCGGCTACTCAACCGATTTGCGATCCGCTACCCAGGGGCGGGCTACCTACTCCATGACATTCGATCATTACGAGCAAGCGCCTAAATCAGTATCTGAAGAGATCATCGCCAAAGTAAAAGGCTGATCAGGAGATTCCCATGGCCAAGGCAAAATTTTCCAGAAATAAGCCTCATGTTAACATCGGGACTATCGGTCACGTGGACCATGGTAAAACTACGCTGACAGCGGCGATTACCAAGGTTCTTGCCGGCAAGGGGCAGGCGGAGTTCAAGGCGTTCGATCAGATCGACAACGCCCCGGAAGAGCGAGAGCGCGGGATAACCATCGCCACAGCCCATGTGGAGTACGAAACTGATAATCGCCATTACGCTCATGTTGACTGTCCGGGGCATGCCGACTATGTCAAGAACATGATCACCGGCGCAGCGCAGATGGATGGCGCCATACTTGTCGTTTCCGCCGCTGACGGCCCCATGCCCCAGACGCGTGAGCATATCCTCCTTGCCCGTCAAGTCGGCGTTCCCTACATGGTTGTGTTCCTCAACAAAGCCGACATGGTGGACGATGAGGAGCTGCTGGAATTGGTGGAGATGGAGATCAGGGAGCTTCTTTCCTCCTATGATTTTCCCGGCGACGATATCCCTATCATCAAGGGTTCCGCGCTGCAGGCGTTGAACGGCGATGCCGGAGATCTGGCTCTGCCTGCAATCGAAGCTCTGATGGCGGCGGTTGACTCCTACATTCCCGTGCCGGTACGCGCCATCGATAAACCGTTCCTCATGCCTGTTGAAGACGTTTTCTCCATCTCCGGTCGCGGTACGGTCGCCACGGGGCGGGTAGAACGGGGTATTGTGAAGGTGGGTGAAGAGATCGAGATTGTGGGTATCAAGAAAACAGCCAAGACCACCGTGACCGGTGTTGAAATGTTCCGGAAACTTTTGGACGAAGGTCGTGCCGGCGACAATATCGGCGCACTGCTCCGCGGCGTAAAGCGTGAAGATGTTGAGCGTGGCCAGGTTCTTGCCAAGCCGGGGAGCATCACCCCCCACACAAAGTTCAAAGCGGAAGCATATGTCTTGACCAAGGAAGAAGGAGGTCGTCATACTCCGTTCTTCAATGGTTACCGTCCGCAGTTCTACTTCAGGACTACTGACGTGACTGGTGTTGCCGAACTTCCCGAGGGGATCGAAATGGTAATGCCCGGCGACAATGTGGCCATGACCGTAAATCTGATCACCCCCATCGCCATGGACGAAGGTCTTCGCTTCGCAATCCGTGAAGGTGGCCGGACCGTCGGTGCCGGAGTAGTCAGCGCCATCATTCAATAAAAACTGTTCTAAGTTCTACGTTCTAGGTTCTACATTCAACCTAGAACCTGAAACCTGGAACCTGGAACCTAGAACATAGAACTTTGATATAAAGAGGACTTATGCAAACCCAGAAGATTCGTATCCGTTTAAGGGCCTATGACCACAAGCTGCTCGACCAGTCCGTCGGCGAGATCGTTGATACGGCTAAACGCACCGGAGCTCGCGTTGCAGGTCCGATCCCACTCCCTACCGTTATTAACAAGTACTGTGTTCTCAGAGGACCTCATGTAGATAAAAAATCACGTGAGCAATTCGAGATCAGAACGCATAAAAGATTGATCGACATCCTTGATCCGACGCAGCAGACAGTGGATGCGCTGATGAAACTGGACTTGTCGGCCGGTGTGGATGTGGAAATTAAGCTCTAAATTCGATTATAGGAATTGCTGCCATGAAGAAGGGTTTGATTGGGAAAAAACTGGGTATGACGCAACTGTTTGCTGATGACGGACGCTGTATTGCGGTGACTGTCGTTGAAGCCGGTCCGTGTGTCGTATTGCAGAAAAAAACAGCCGATAAAGACGGTTACAGCGCTCTTCAGGTTGGGTTCGGCAGTAAGGCGACTCACCGCATCAATCGACCGCTTATGGGTCATTGCCGGGCAGCCGGTAAAGGTGCTTTTTCAGCTCTGCGCGAATTCAAACTGGAGAATGTGGATAGTTATTCGGTGGGAGACGTGCTGACTGCCGATCTGTTTACACCCGGTGACATAATCGACGTGACTGGAACCAGTATCGGTAAAGGTTTTCAGGGTGTTATGAAGCGCTGGGGGTTCAAGGGGGGGCGCGCGTCGCATGGTTCGCGATTTCACCGTGCTCCCGGCTCCATAGGATGCTCCGCGACTCCGTCACGCGTCTTCAAGGGTAAGAAGATGCCGGGTCAGATGGGAAATGTGCGCGTAACTATCCAGAAACTCCAGGTGGTGCGGGTTGATGTTGCCGAAAATCTGATTCTGATCAAGGGTGCGATTCCCGGTTCCGATAACGGCATCGTCCTGATCAAGAGCAGTGTAAAGGCCAAGTAAGTTCGGAGAGGGTTATGGCGATTGTAGATGTTTTCGATATTAACAGGAAGGTCGTAGGCCAGCTCGAACTGAGTGACGCCGTGTTCAATACCGACGTGAAAGAGTATCTCATTCACGAAGCGGTCAAGGTGCAGCTTGCTAACCGTCGTGCCGGTACCGCTGCCGTCAAGAACCGTTCTGCTGTGTCCGGCAGCGGCAAAAAACCTTTCAAACAGAAAGGGACCGGCGGTGCTCGCCAGGGTTGTAAACGGGCTCCTCAGTATCCCGGCGGTGGGGTGGCTTTTGGCCCCCAACCTAAGAGTTACAACCTCCGGATGAACAAAAAAGCTCGGCGTGGGGCAATCTGTTCCGCTCTCTCCATGCTTTTCAGGGAGAACAAGCTTACGGTCATGGAGAATTTAGACCTGAGTTCTATCTCGACAAAGGGTTTTGTTGAAGTTCTCACAACATTCGAGCTGAACAAAGCACTTATCATTGCCGACGCAGGGAGAAATCTTGAGCTTTCTTGCCGCAACGTGCGTGACGTCAAGTTGCTCAAACCGGAAGCACTGACTATCTTTGACATCATGAAATTCCAGAATCTAATGCTGACTCAGGATGCGGTCCGCAAGATGGAAGGAGCGCTGCAGTCATGAACCCTTTTCAGGTTATCAAGAAGCCACTGATCACAGAAAAAACATCCCTTGGCAAGGATGAAAACAATCTGGTTGCTTTTGTCGTGGATCGTGCGGCCACCAAGATTGAAATCAAGCAGGCAGTGGAAAAATTCTTCAAGACTGAAGTGAAGAATGTAAACACTGTTAATGTCGCCGGAAAGAAAAAACGGTTCGGCAAGCACGAAGGAAAACGTGCCAACTGGAAAAAGGCCTATGTAACCCTCAAAGAGGGAAGCAGCGTCGATTTCTTTGAAGTCTAAAACCACTGTGCTGGAGTAACAATACATGGCAATCAAGAGTTATAAACCTACATCCGCCGGGCGTCGACACCAGACCTGTTCTACTTTCGACGATATAACTACCTCCACCCCGGAGAAGTCACTTCTCGAGACCCTCAAAAAGAGCGGCGGTAGAAATAGCTACGGGCGTGTAACCGCCAGACACATCGGCGGCGGTCACAAGCAGAAATACCGTATCATAGATTTCAGACGCAATAAACTGGAAATTCCGGCTATTGTGGCAACTATCGAGTATGACCCCAATCGGACCGCTCGAATTGCACTTTTGAATTACGTGGATGGTGAGAAACGGTATATCCTGGCCCCTAACAATCTGAAGGTAGGCGATAAGATTATCGCCAGCGCCGATGCCGATATAAAGCCGGGCAACGCGCTTCCCATCAAAGCCATACCGTTGGGCACCATCATCCATAACATTGAGTTGAAGATCGGCAAAGGCGGTCAGCTTGCCAGAAGCGCCGGAACTTTTGCTCAACTCATGAATAAGGAAGGCGCCTACGCCCAGGTTAAGCTTCCCTCGGGTGAAGTGCGGATGGTGCTCCAGGGTTGCATGGCAACCATCGGACAGGTAGGCAATCTTGATTCCGAGAAGGTCTGTCTTGGTAAGGCGGGACGCGCTCGTTGGTTGGGTCGTCGTCCGAAAGTCCGCGGTGTCGCCATGAACCCGGTTGACCATCCTCATGGAGGTGGTGAGGGACGTACGTCGGGTGGTCGTCATCCGGTAACACCATGGGGTATCCCCACCAAGGGGTACAAAACCAGAACGAATAAGAGATCAACTCGCTTCATTGTCAAGAAGCGGACTAAATAATACTCGTTAAAGGACTGACACGATGGCACGTTCGATCAAAAAGGGACCCTTTGTCGATGAACACCTCGCCAAAAAGGTAGAGGCTGAGCAGGTATCCAAGAAGATCATCAAGACCTGGTCACGGCGCTCTACCATTACTCCCGACTTTATCGGTCTGAGCTTTGCCGTACACAACGGCAAAAAGTTTATTCCGGTTTTCGTCTCCGAAAACATGGTCGGGCACAAACTTGGCGAGTTTTCCCCAACGCGGACTTTTTACGGTCACGCTGCCGATAAGAAGAGCAAGATGAAGAAGAAGTAGAGTAAAGGAGCCGAAACATGGAAGCACAAGCCAAATTGACCATGGCGCGTCTGTCGCCTCGTAAGACCCGTCTCGTCGTGGATATGATCCGTGGTCGCGGTATCCAGGATGCACTGACTATTCTCAAGTTTTCACCGCAACCATCGGCCAAGCTTGTCTCGAAACTCCTCAAATCCGCGGTGGCAAATGCGGAACAAAAAGGGGTCTCGGATGTGGATCGGCTCTTCGTGAAAACTGCTTTCGTTGACGGCGGCGCCGTTCTCAAGCGCTTTACACCTCGCGCCATGGGGCGAGCCAGCAAGATTAGAAAACCGACCAGCCATATTACCGTGGTTGTTGCGGATACCAAATAACGTACCAGAAGGCGGAGGTGAGGTTTTGGGCCAGAAAGTAAATCCGATCGGCTTCAGGCTTGGAGTAATCAAGACCTGGGATTCCAAATGGTTTGCCAAAGCGGACTATGCCAAGCTGCTTCACGAAGATCTCAAATTGAGAACTTTCCTGAAAAAGCGTCTGTATCTGTCAGGAGTCTCGAAAATAGAGATTGAACGGGCAGCCAACAAGGCAAAGATTAACATCTATACCGCACGTCCCGGCCTGATCATCGGGAAGAAAGGCTCCGAGGTCGAGACCCTTAAAAAGGATCTGGCCAAGCTCACCAGCACTGAGATCTTTCTTAACATTCAGGAAGTGCGAAAGCCGGAGCTGGACGCTCAGCTTATTGCCGAGAATGTGGCGATGCAACTTGAACGTCGAATTGCTTTCAGGCGTGCAATGAAGAAAAGCGTACAATCTTCCTTGAAGTTTGGCGCAAAAGGGATCAGAATCACCTGTTCCGGCCGCCTTGGCGGCGCCGAGATGTCCCGAACTGAGTGGTATCGCGAAGGGAGAGTGCCCCTGCACACGCTTCGTGCTGATATTGATTATGGTTTTGCCGAGGCCAAGACGACCTACGGGATCATTGGGGTGAAGGTTCTCGTCTATAAGGGTGAGATCCTCACTTAATACCGGTACCAGGAGTTTGCAACGATGTTAATGCCTAAACGAGTAAAACATAGAAAACAGATGAAGGGACGGATGAGCGGTTCTCCCCAGCGTGGGGTCTCTCTCTCCTTCGGTCAGTTCGGACTTCAAGCGACTGAATGTGGTTGGCTCGACTCGCGTCAGATTGAAGCAGCGCGTATCGCCATGACCAGATATGTCAAGAGGGGCGGTAAGATCTGGATCAGGATCTTTCCCGATAAACCGCTTACCGCCAAACCTGCAGAGACTCGGATGGGCAAAGGCAAGGGTTCGCCGGACTCCTGGGTAGCCGTTATTAAACCTGGACGGATGATCTACGAGATGGAAGGGGTTACCGAGGAAGTCGCCCGCGAGGCGCTTCGTCTGGCAGCTCACAAGCTCCCCCTGGCCACTAAATTTGTAACGAGGAACCAGACCAATGAAGGCTAGCGAACTCAGAAAATTGGGCAGTGAAGAGCTGTCCGCCAAGGAAGCGGAACTGGCCCAGGAGCTTTTCAATCTTAAGTTCCAGCTCCATACCGGACATCTGGAAAACAGCGCCCGGATCAACTCTGCACGAAAGAGTATCGCAAGGGTGAAAACCATTCTCCACGAAACGGTATAGGGTGACACATATGAGTGAAGAGCGCGGCAGCAGAAAGACTCTCGTGGGCGTGGTCGTGAGCGACAAGATGGACAAAACCGTCGTCGTCAAGGTAAACCAACTCGTCAAACATCAGGTGTATAACAAGTACATCAGGCGCACGGCCAAGTATAAGGCCCATGACAAGGACAACGTCTGCAAGATCGGCGACAGAGTCCTCATGGTTGAGACCCGCCCGTTAAGCAAGGACAAGCACTGGAACGTGCGCGAGATTTTATAAGAACCGTGAGTCGAGGAGTATTCCGATGATACAGATGCAGACTGTCCTGGATGTGGCTGATAATTCCGGGGCCAAAAAACTCTATTGCATCAAAGTTCTGGGCGGTTCAAAACGTAAATACGCCGGCATCGGTGATATTATCGTCGCCTCGGTCAAGGAGGCGATACCAAACTCCAAGGTCAAGAAGGGTGACGTCGTTAAAGTCGTCGTCGTGAGAACCGCCAAGGAACTTGGCCGTCCCGATGGCACCTACATACGTTTTGATGATAATTCGGGTGTTGTTATCAACAACAACAAGGAACCGATTGGTACCCGTATCTTCGGTCCAGTTGCAAGGGAATTGCGCGCTAAAAAATTCATGAAGATCATTTCCCTTGCGCCGGAAGTGCTCTAAATCAGGGAGAACCGTCAATGTTAGGCAAGAAGCTACACGTTAAAAAAGGCGATACCGTCATGGTGATCACCGGTAAGGATAAAGACAAGACCGGCAAGATCCTTCGGTTAGTCCCGAAAAAAGACGGTGTCCTTGTTGAAGGGCTCAACGTCGTCAAGAGGCACACACGCGCCAAGGGGAACGAAGCGGGCGGCATCGTTGAGAAGGAAGCCCCCCTTCATATATCCAACGTAATGGTATACTGCGGAAAATGCAAGAAGGCAGTCAGGACTCGCATCAGCGTTCACGAAGACGGGACAAAAGAACGTCTTTGTACCAAGTGCGGCGAGTCCTTTGACAATAACTAGCGAGGGCAGCGATGGCACGGCTTAAAGAGTTGTACGAAAAAGAGATGATCCCTCAGCTCATCAAGGAATTCTCCTACAAGAATATCATGGAGGTTCCGAAGATTGAAAAGATTGTCATCAATATGGGGCTTGGTGAGGCCATCCAGAATGTCAAGATTCTTGACTCGGCCGCGGCTGAAATGACGTCCATCGCTGGTCAGAAGCCGGTAATAACCAAGGCCAGGAAATCCATCGCCAGTTTTAAACTGCGCGAGGGGATGCCTATCGGCTGCATGGTTACGCTTCGCAAAAGTAAGATGTATGAATTTCTTGACCGTCTGGTGAACGTGGCTTTGCCTCGTGTTCGTGACTTTAAGGGGGTTTCCCCCAAGGGGTTTGACGGCAGAGGGAACTACTCCCTTGGTATCAAGGAACAGCTTATTTTTCCCGAGATCGATTACGACAAGGTAGACAAGATCAAAGGGATGAATATAACAGTTGTAACTACGGCAAAGAGTGATGATGAAGCTCGCATGCTTCTTAAATTACTCGGCATGCCGTTCAGACCGCTATAATCAGGTTCGGAGGAACTCGTGGCAAAAACATCGATGATACTGAAGGCCAAACGGCCCGGCAAATTCAAGGTGCAGGAATACAATCGTTGTCCCCTGTGCGGAAGACCGCGCGCCTATTACCGGAAGTTCGACATGTGCCGGATCTGCCTCCGCAAGTATGCTTCGGCAGGGCTGATCCCCGGTGTAACAAAATCAAGCTGGTAAGCCGTTTTAGGCCAATGAATAAAGAGGAGTGCTTTCGATGTCGATGACCGATCCCATAGCCGATCTGCTTACAAGAATCAGAAACGCCGCAGGCGCCAAACATCAGAAGGTTGACATTGCATCGTCCAACCTTAAAGTGAATGTCGTAACTGTCCTGAGGACAGAAGGTTTTATTAAAAATTACAAGCTTATCGCCGACAACAAACAGGGAATACTCCGTATCTATCTCAAGTACATTGACGAGAAGGATAGCGTCATTAACGAGATCAAGCGGATCAGCAAGCCCGGTAGTCGCGTATATGTCGGAAGCGACGACATTCCTCGCGTCAAGAATGGATTGGGTATTGCTATCCTCTCCACCTCCAAGGGTATCTTGACCGATAAGTCGGCTCAGGAAGCAGGGGTTGGTGGCGAACTTCTCTGTACTGTCTGGTAATACCACGAAAACCTAGGAGCAACCAAGTATGTCCAGGATCGGTAAAGTACCCGTTGAAATTCCCAAGGGGGTTCAAGTTACCCTCACGGAAAACACCATCAGCGTTCAGGGGCCCAAGGGATCCTTGTCTCGCACTCTGATGAACGAGATCAATCTTGAAATAACCGACACCAGAATCGTCTTTTCGAAAAAGGTCGATGATCTGAAATCACGCGCCGCATTCGGTCTGACTCGAACACTGGTCGACAATATGGTCTCCGGTGTCACCAAGGGTTTCGAAAAGGCTCTTGAGATCAACGGCGTTGGTTACCGTGCCGAGTCCAAGGGGGACGTCCTGAATTTGGCTCTTGGTTATTCGCACCCCATCGTATTTCCGCTTCCCGCCGGAATTACGGTTGAAGTGGATAAAATGACAAAATTGCTGGTCAAGGGGATAGATAAGGAAGTAGTCGGAGCGACTGCTGCTAAAATCCGTTCTTTCCGCGGTCCGGAACCGTACAAAGGTAAGGGGATCAAGTACGCGACTGAGACCATTCTGAGAAAAGCCGGAAAGACCGGTAAAAAATAGTTTCAACGGGTAAGGAGTGACGCCGTGAGCACCATGGATCAGAAAAAGGTGGCCCGTCTCAAACGGAAAGTCCGCGTTAGAAAGAATGTACTCGGTACCGGCGAGAGGCCAAGATTGAATGTCTTCAGGAGCGCCAAGCATATGTACGCGCAACTTATAGACGATACGACGGGGAGTACGCTGGCGGCCGCATGTAGCAGGGCCTTGGAAGATGGTGTTGATGTTACGTACACCGGCAATATTGCAACTGCTCGGAAAGTCGGAGCGGCAATTGCGCGTAAGGCCCTTGCCTGTAATATAACGAAGGTTGTGTTTGATCGCAACGGCTTCTTGTACCACGGACGAGTCAAAGCGCTTGCCGATGCCGCCCGTGAGAACGGACTTTGTTTCTAACGATCATAACAAGGAGAGCTCGGTGGTGAAGATAAATCCTGCTGAATTGAATCTTACGGATAAGGTAGTACAGATCAACCGCTGCGCCAAGGTTGTTAAGGGCGGACGTCGCTTCAGTTTTTCGGCTCTTGT
>CAIYUY010000209.1 GCA_903929485.1 uncultured Desulfuromonadales bacterium | reverse complement strand
TGTCATCGGGCTTCCCGTGGAGAGTTTTAAGGTTCCCCGTGGCGTCACCTCCCTCTCTATTAATCCGGCCTCCGGCAGAATGGTTCCCGACTGGTCGCCGGGGAGTGTCCGCGAATATTTCATCAGCGGCACGGAACCGGAGGCGGACGAGGCAGTGGACGCGGAGTAGAGACGCAAGATTTGCGGTTCAGGTTCGCCAATGGCAAGTTCTCCCCATGCGACTTAACAGCTCCCTTTTCGTCGCCGTCGCGGCCTTGTCCGGTTTCTGTCCACCCTCCTGATCCTCCCGGCGCTCTTTCTGCTCCTGATAGCGTCCCTCACCTTCACCCCGCTGGGAGCCCGGCAAGCAGGAAAGGAACTCTCTTCTATCCTGGGACAACCGGTCTCCGTGGCCCGCCTCCGCTTCTCCGGTGGAGCCCTCATCCTGGAGGGGGTCGTCATCAAAAACATCCCCCCATGCACGGGAGAGCTTCTTACCATCAGATCGCTCAAGGTTGTTCCCTCTCTCCGGATCGCGGGAGGGAGGCCGTCGCTGGCCCTTCTGGAGCTTAACGGGGGAACGGTGGAGCTGAATCAGGATTCGGCAAAGGAGTGGAACATAACTCCACTTCTGCTCCGTCTCAAGAACCGTCCGGGAGGGAGCAAGAACTTCATTCAACTCCTCAGCCTACGGGAAACGTCGCTGAAAATAAATGGTCACGCCATTCCGTCCATGGAGATTACGATCCGAAACCTGGCGACCGGGGGTTCCCGTGACGCTACTTGGCGAATCGGCTTCACTTCCGTCCAGTGACGATCTCCGGCGCCCTTCGGCCGGGAATCTCCCCTGCTCTCTCCCTGGTGCTGGACGCACCGGTTGATTCACTTCAGGAAGTGCGACGGCTTCTGTCGCTGCCGTCGGCGCTGGAGGTTCAGCAGGGGAGCGCCGCTCTTCACCTGACTGCCTCCTATGGCAACGGGCTTCTGGCGGTTGCCGGCGACCTGATTTTTGTTGGGATCACCCCCCGTCTCCAGGGACGCTCCATCCCCCTGACGGGACATGTAAAACTAGTCGGTGAGTACGACACGGGGCGTGACGAGGCGCGAATCACCCGAGGGAGCGCCACCCTGACCGGACTTGCCTCCCTCGCCGGAACCGCCCTGATCCGGGGGGTGAGGCGTGAAAAGGACTTTTCCCTGAACCTCACCTCCTCCCCCCTGGAACTGGGGGCCCTCCGGAAACTTGTCCCCCCCATCCTGGGTGGAATCACCACGACAGGTACGGTGACCCTCACCGGACTCTCTCTGGCCGGCAACATCCGCCAGGGAATGACGTGGGGTAAAGCAACGGTGGCGTTGCGCAACGGCGACATCCTGCAGGAGGGACGCCCCCTGCTCCGGAATGTCGCCGCCCACCTTACCCTGACCAGGAAGCCCCAGGGGTGGCGGGGAGCCGGAAGGATCACCTCCGACCTCCCCCCCTCCTCGGCTCCCTCCGGGCAAACTTCTCCGGGACTTTGTCGCCAGGGTTCAAGCAGCTCCAGGTGGAGGTTGCCCCCCTTTCGGGAACCGTGGCGGGGGTCGATCTTGCCGGGAGCCTGGGTTACGACGCAACAGCCCCGGAACCGTTGGCGCTTCGACTTGCCGCTGAGAGAGCCCCCTTGGCGAACTTATCCCCATACCTGGGAGGAGGGCGGATCACAGGGGGGACTGCTGCCTTTGCCCTCACCCTGACGGGAAACCGGGCGGCTCTGCACGGTACGGTGGCGGCGGCAGTGGACGGCCTGACCGGGACGACCCCATCCGGGAAACAGCTCACCATCCACCAGGGGGAAGTAAATGCGGCATTCAGGGGGGGCGAACCCTTCCTTCCGGGGCCACCGCGGTTCACCGGGAGCGGCGGCCTGGGGAGTTCCCCTGTAGTGGCGGCTTTCTCGTTTTCCCTCACCCGGCAACTGCTCCGTCTTGAAGATGGAGTCGGCAGTCTGGGCGGCGTCCGGTTCAGTTTTGGGGAGTTCCAGGGGAAAATACCTTCTCCCCCTTTCACCCTGCATGAGGGAGTTCCGGCGGCAGCGGAGATCCGGGAGCTGAACATGGGGGAGGGGGATCTCACCCTGGAGGGGGTTTCGGGTCTTCTGGCCGGTATCCGGCGCGTCCCGGCGGAAGGAGGAAGGTTTGAAGGTGGTGGCGACCTGACAGCCCGGCGCCTTGCCTGGCGCTCCTGGGGCGCGACGGGACTTGCCGCCCGTTTCACCGGCGACGACGGGGGGATGAGCGGCGATATTACCGGGACGGGTCTTGGAGGAGAAGTCGCCGCCGTTATTACTCTACCCCCTTCTCTTCGGGGGAACCCGGTATCGTTTCGCCTCAACGGTCGGCGGCTCCTGCCAGGGGAGATCATGAACGCCACGGGAAGAGTGTTTCCGGTGACGATCGCTCACGGGCTGCTGGATGCCCAGGTTGCGGGGAGTTTCAGCTCGTCCAAAGGGGTTGATCTGGACTTTACCGCTACGGGAAGCGGCCTCACGATCATGAAGGAAGGGAGAGCTCTCCTGGCGGGAGTGGGATTCTCCGCCGCCGGGGAGTATGACCGGGGGAACTTCCGCCTGCGCCAAGGGAGGGTGACCGCCGGCGGGGAGGTGGGGATCAATCTTGCCGGAGAGATTCATGATCTCCCGGCGACGACCCGCTCCGGCGGGATAACCTTCACCATGCCGGAGTACCCCCTCACCGCCCTAACCAACGCCTGCGCCGCACTTCTGCCGCCGGAAATCCTGGAGGTAAGTACGGAGGGAACCCTCGCCCTGCACGGCGCGGTTACCCTGGGCGAAGGAATGAAATTTCCGGATGGGGAGCTTCGGATCACGGGGGGGGAAGTGGCGCTCCCCTCCCGGCAGTTCAACGCTGACGGTATTCAGGGGACTTTCCCTTTTTCCCTGGTTTTTTCCGAATCCTGAGAGAAGAGTCCTCCCCGGGAGCGCGGCTTCAGCCGGGAAAGCTTTCAGAGTGACCTGGCGCTCCTGGGAAAGCCGTTGGGAGCGCCGACGTTGCGCATCGGCCGGGTCAAGTTCGGTGGAACAGAGAGCGGTGAAACCCGGTTGTATCTGACGGCGTCAGGCGGTCGCACCAAACTCCTCCGGCTGGAGACGAGCCTGTATGGGGGAGAAATTCTGGGGCGGGGAGCCCTTTCCTGGGACCGGGGGGCGATCTATGACGGGGATCTGCTGATCAGTGGCCTCAGCCTCCGCAATTTCTGCGCCACCATCCCCCCCCATCAGCGGCTACCTGTCGGGAAAAGTTGATGGGGTAGCCGGGCTCCATGGCGGGAATGGGGGGATGGAGGGGGCCATGGGCTTTTTCACTATCTGGGCGCACGGCTCCCCCGACGAGGAGATGCTGGTGAGCAGGGAGTTTCTCCAGAAACTGGCGGGAAAGAAACTGAAGGGGTTTTTCTTCAGGGATGATCGCTCCTTCGATCTTGGCGAACTGAGCGGCCATCTCTCCAGGGGAGAGCTCACCTTCACCCAGTTGGAGCTGGCCCACACGAACTTCCTGGGGATCAGGGATATGGGGGTTACCGTCGTCCCCTCCCGGAACCGGATCTCCTTGGAGCATCTCATCTCCTCCATCAGGACCGCCGTAAAACGGGGAAAGCCTGCCAGGGAAGAGGGGGCGCCCCCCATGGAGGCGCCCCCCAGACCGAATTCAAATGGCTGGAGTGAACTGCGACGCGTAACCGTCAACGATGCCCCCCATCCGGATTCCCGAAAATCCGCCGGCGCTCCGGATGCTTTTAAAAATCGATCTCTTGCCCCATGCAGAGCATCCTGGGATGGAACCGGTGGAGCCCATCCGTTATTTCCCGTGTAATACGTTCCTTCTCGCCAGGTTTGAGATGACTGATATGGATTTCCGGATTCCCTTTCAGCTTGCCCAACTCTTCAACCAGAAGGGATGGGCAGAGATGTTTGGAAACAGTAGCCAGATCTCTCCGGCTGTCGGAAAAGGTCGTCTCCATGATGAGGTGCCGCAGGTTCTTGATTCCGTTGACCACGTCCCAAAACGTATCGTTCGTCGTGGTATCGCCACTGAATACCAAGCTGGCAACGCCGCTATCCAGGTGATATCCCACCGCGGATACCGTATGATTAGCCGGAACGGCGGTAATCCCGCGGCCGTCGAGAACAATCGTCGTACCCAGGCTGAGGGTGCGATACTGCATGGCAGGGAACTGCGTGCTGGGGATAACAGTGAAATCAGGCCATATTTTCCAGTTAAAGATGTGACTCTTGAGAATTTCCACCGTTTCCTCCGTCCCCCAAATCGTCAACGGGTGGTCTCTCATGCATACGGCGCTGTCCAAGAGGAGCGGCAGGCAGGCTATGTGGTCCAGATGAGGGTGCGTGAGGAAGATATGCCGGATTGCGGCAAGTTCCGACAGGCTCATCCCCCCCACCCCGGTCCCGGCATCCATCAGGATATCACGATCAATCAAAAACGATGTCGTACCCGATTCGCCGCCGATCCCACCGCTGCACCCTAAAACTCTCAGCACCATGTCAGTATCCTTGAACAGCAGATCTTACTGCCGGAAAACAGTTTCGGTGATATCAGGGGACCGGTTGATCCTTGGTTTCAAAAACAGCAGCCGCCGACAACCCTACCTGGTCAAGGAGGAACGCGCGCTGCCGGCGGAGTTCCACGTTGTTCGGCGAAAGAGCAATGGACCGGGAGAGCGCCTCCAACGCATCGTACCAGAGCCCCTCTTCGGCATAGACCATCGGCAGCGCACTGCTGTCGGCCGTAGCCAGTTTACCGGCAACTGTCGCCGGGGGATCTATGTTTTCCAGTATCCCCCCGGCGAGGATATCCCTGGACCGTTCCGCATCGGTGAGCAAGGATACGAACCAGTTGTACTGGACGTTTTTCCGGAGTTTCACTCCAAGGTCGGCAAGGCAAACTGCCTGGATACCGGGATTTTCAGGCGTCTTGATCACCTTTTGCACCAGCGGCGTCACTCCCCTTTTTTCAGTTATGGTCAACTCCACCGGGTACGAGGTTGTCCTTGAGATGAACCAGTAAAGGCAGGGCTGAGTATCTGTCGTATAGCCGACGTGGTCCGGAGCAAGCACCAGCAGGGAGAACGATTCCCTCTCGCCGGCGCCTCTGGTTCCCCCTCCGACTCTTCCCGCCGGCGCCCCGCGCAAGGGGGGGTTATAAATCGTCTTTTTCATGTTTGCAACGGTAGTTACGGCCGTCGGCTTCTGTTTTTCCGGAGCCGGCTTGCCGTCATCGGCAGCCCCAACGAAGAGAGGCAACGCCAGAAATAAACCGGTGACTGTCATGCATTTAATAAATTTCATTGAAATGTCTCCTCGTGATAATCAGCCTGCACCTGCCGGGATTTCCCCAGCACCCTGTGAATTACCGTCGGCTCATCCTTCCCCTTCAGGTAGACTTCTCCTATTTTTTCCGTCAGAAAGGAGTCCCCCAGATACCGGTATGTTGAGTCTCCGATGAGAATCCGACAAAGGAATTCCTTGCCGACCTCCTTGTCAAAGCTTTCCAGACGCGAAGCAATATTCACCGTATCACCGATGGTGGTGTATTTCAGTCTCCGGGAACTCCCCAGGAGTCCTCCCACCACGGGACCGGTAACTATACCCACTCGAAACCCCATGGGGGGTAAACCTTTCCGGCTCCAGATTGCATTAAGGCGATACATCTCCTGTTCCATGGCGAGGGCGCAGGAAACGGCGTTAACGGCGTCACGGCGGATCTCGTCATCATGTTCCCGGGGCAACGGCACACCGAAGTCCGCCTTGATGCCGTCGCCGGCGTAGCTGTCCACAATGCCGCCATGGTCCATGACGAGCCCGGCCATGGATTCCATATAGGTGTTCAGCCACTCCATCAGCTCCTGCGGCGCCATCTGCTCGGAAATGGAGGTGAAGCCTCGCAGATCCGAGAAAAATGCCGTTACCGTCATATTCCTGGAGCGGGGCCGGCCATTGTCAAGAAACTGGTCCCGCTGTCGCCAGATCATCTCCGCTACCTCCGGCGACACATGCTTGGCAAAGATCAGCATCAGCATGGCCCGCTCTTTCATTTCCAGGCCGTTCATGGCGGCAGTGACCCCCACGGAGGTAAAGAAAAAAGAGAGCGCCGGCGGCGCCAGAGGGAGCCACCAGTGGCAACGAAACGCGGCAAAGGCAATGGTGAACAAGAACAGCAGCCCACCGCCGGTTGCCGCCGTAAATCGCCAGGCCGAGCGATTGCGGTACCCCACAAGGGTCCCCATGAGCCCCCAGAGGAACAACCAGACTGATTTTTGCCATTCTGACGGGGTTTTTATGGGTGAAACACCATCCAACGCCATGCGCAGCAGCTGGCCGGCGATGTGGGCATGTAACTCGATCCCTGACAGGAGCAGACCATGGGTATCTCCCCGGCTCAGCGGAGTAAAAAATTGATCCTTGACGCTCTGGGCATTCACCCCCATGAGGATAAGTTTGTTGCTGATAGCTTCCGCCGGAACCTTCCCCGCAAGAAGAGACGCCAGCGAATAGGAGCGGAAAGGGAACCCCGCGGCTTTGAAATCAAGGAGTAGTTGATACCCCCGGGCATCGGCCCGGAAATAACCGCCATCACTTCCTTCCAACGGTTTGATGGTTGTCTGTTTGAGGCGGACGAACAGCGGGTTTACCGGGTCGGACTGTAGTGTGACTCCCTCGGCGTCAAGATAGAGCGAGGCCAACCGGAGAGCGAAGGAGGTGTAAGAGCTCCGGCCGTCATCCAGGAAGAGGAGTCCACGGCGGACAATCCCGCCGGGATCGATCACGACATCACCGAAGGCGGCCTGCTCGGTATTTCTGATGACCGCCAACGGCGCGACCCCACGGTCACCCACGGTCATGATCCCGATAAGAGCGGGGTTATTAATGAACAGAGAATTCAGCTCCGCACTTCCCGGTGGCACGAGAATATCACGGTAGATATCGAGACCAACAGCTCGCGGCTTGTTCCCGAGGAGAACCCTCAGCGCCTTGGCTATAATCTCATCGGTGAGCGGCCACCGGCCGATACTCCGGATATCCTGTTCAGATATCTCGATGATCGTGATCCTGCTGTCGGGAGAGGGTGACTTGGGTTCCACTCTGATGAACCAGTCGTAGGCCGCAAGTTCCAGGAGTTCAAGATTCCCTGCCCCACGCAGCCCCAGGACAGTCAAAAAAACAGCAAGTGTGACAAGCGTCACGATCAGGGGTGGCTTCAGGAGGAACGCTCTGATTTTTCCTTTCGTGACTTTCCAGGTCATAGCCAGTTATTGATCATCAAAAACGGCGCCCAGTAGCTGGGGTGATCGTAACGCTGGTCGGACATGAGTTTGAGCTGCGCCGCCTGCAGCGCCGCCGCCCGCGAGATCCCGGGGGTGAGCAGTTGTCGGTAGAATTCCGTTATCAGTTCGTAGGACGCCGGGTCATTCACATGCCAGAGTGTCGCCAACGCGCTTCTGGCGCCGGATCTCACGGCGACGCCGGCAAGCCCCAGGGCTGCGCGGTCATCACCGGCGGCAGTTTCGCAAGCGCTCAGGGTAAGGAGATCCAGGGGAACTTCCCGGAATTTGAAGAGCCCCACATACTGCCCGAAACGTTCCATGGAAAATTTCTCATCAAAGGAGAGAAGAAAGGTGTCGGCGGCTTCACTGCCGAACTGGCCATGGGAGGCGATATGCACCATGCTGAACGATTCCTTTTTCAGGGCTTTTTCCATTTCCGTCAGACGAAACCGGCCATTCAGCAGTTGCTCTCCGGGGAAAAGTCCCTTGATGGAGTTGAGCTCGTCGGCAACATAGGGAAGTCCCGAGAATCCCTGGACCGCCTGGGTGAGCCCAAGTGAAAGGATCTTTGCCTCCCGGCGATTGAGCGGCTGCGGATCGACAAGAGTGAGGCTGGGGGTTATGGCGACGGGATAGCGACTGATCAGGAAGTCGTTGCCATCGTGCAACGCCGCCATGGGGATTGTCCTGAGCGGCCCGTCAAGGACAAACACCAGGGTGTTCGGTTTCATGGTTGCGAGCTCATTTTCCAGAGGCCGGATCAACCAGTCATAGAGCTTTTGGGCATGGGGGAGAAATTCCCACGTGGTTCGCTTCACCAACGTACTTCTCAGCTTTCTGGTTTCAGTGGTCAGCTCCTCTTTGCTTACCGGCAGGGTAAAGCGCTTGAGTTTGCCGCCGAAACTCACCAGCAACTCGACCCGATCGGGGAGGAGCACCGGGTAGACGATGACCGCCTTTTCCGAGACAATGTCCACCTTTTTGCTCACGACTCCGGCGGCGTCCACACAGTCATCCTTGAAGTACTCCCGCAACTCGTAGACCTTAAGGATTTCCAGAGTATCACGAGCTTCCTCCAGAAAAGGGTCCATGGTCTCGTTGGGCTTGAGATTGGATGCTCTACGGAGCAGGAGGTCAACCAGTTCGTAACAGACGGCGCCCGCGCTCTTCCGGTAGGATGCGTCCGGATTGGCGTAACAGGTTGACAACTCTTCCCGGACGGACTGGAGATCATGAATCGCCATGCGGTAGGAGCCGATCGCCTCGTCCAGCTTTCCTTGACCGGCAAATATCCGGCCACTCTGCCAGTGCCACTGGTA
Source organism: uncultured Desulfuromonadales bacterium (assembly GCA_903929485.1). GTDB lineage: Bacteria > Desulfobacterota > Desulfuromonadia > Geobacterales > CAIOGM01 > CAIOGM01. The sequence goes on along the minus strand of CAIYUY010000209.1, from coordinate 19,272 downwards.
CAGGGCTTCGTTCACATTTTTCAGTTGAGCCGCAAAGATGGCCTGTCTCGTCAGGTCGAGAGCCTCGGCGTACTGGTGGTTTTCTTCATAGAGCCTGCCCAGGTGACCAAAGGCGTATGACAGGGTCCTCTGGTCATTCAGCTTCCGCGCAACGACCAAGGCGTCATTGAGTGTTCTCCACGCTTGCAACTCCGGAGAGTCGCTCTGCGGGGGAAGATGTGACCGGAGGTCGGCATAAAGCCGGCCGGCGTTGATGAGGCCATGGGCAGTGGCGGAGGAACTCTCCCCGCTGCGTAACAGCGCCGTCGCCCGCTCCAGCAGCGGCAGGGCCGCCGGATACTTCTCTCCCCGGTAGGCCGCCGTGGCCCCATTAATCAATGCCTGGGCCACCAGGGAGTTGTTCCCGGCTTTCACCGCCAGAAGAACGCTTTCCCGGTAATTGTCCATCGCCTCGTCGGTTTTTTTCCGGGCCAGATTGAGATTGCCCCTGTCGTTCAAGATGGCTGCCGCCAGATCCGTGGGTCCCGACTCTTGGGCGAGAGTCAACCCCTCATCAAAATTGCGCTCAGCCGACGGATAGTCTCCCATGGCGAGATGGACATTACCCAGGGCGCCCTTGGCCGCGGCCATCTGTCGACCATCTTTCAGCTCTCCGGCAAGGAGCAGCGCCTGCTCCAGGCTTTCCAGCGCCGCGCGGTACTGGCCGGTGAAGTACCGAGCCTGGGCCAGCGCAATGAGCGCCTGGCAACGCCCATGGCCATCTTCAAGGCGGTGAGACAGCTGAACCGCTTCCTGGAAACTGGTCGCGGCGTCACCGAAGGCGCCCTGACGAAGTAACTCCTTGCCACGGTCCAGGGGTGTCGGTGACGCCCGAATGACCTGAGGCTCGGCCTCCTCCCCGGCAGGGACCGTGGTTGGAGCTGTCAGTATGAAACAGGCAAGAAGAAGCGGTAACAGCCTCCCAAATGGTTTCACAGAGGAGGGATACGATAACAGTGACCTAAAACTACAGGCGGATTTCGTCAAGAACATATCCATTTCCTTCAATCCGGTTGGTTGGCGGCTGGCATCAGAAGAAACCGGTAACGGCAATCTGATAGTGGACGCCGTTGTCCTGAACTCCTTCATAGCGGTAGTAATCCAGGTGCCGCAACTGATATCCCCAGTAGATTTCCGCTTCCGCCTTGAGCTCAAAGGGGAGCCTGAGCAGCCCGGCTCCCCATCTGAGTCCCAGGCCGATACTGGAGAGATCCGTTGGGGCGGCGGTGGGCTGCTCCAGGTTGCTACCTTGGCCATAGTCCAGAAACTGGCAGAACTGGAGATAGTCGGCCCAGGGGCGGTTCTGGAGCAGGGGGATGCGTGATTCCAGCGAAGTGATCAACGCCTGATCCCTGACCATGAGGTTCTCCCGATACCCCCTCACCGTATATCTCCCCCCTATGGCGATCTGTTCCACGGAGAGGAGCGGGCTCGTGGCGCACTGGATGTCGATCCTGGCCAGGAGCTGGATATCCGCCGGCTGAAGAATTCGCGTATACTGCAGTTGCCCCAGCCAGGCAAAGAATTGACCGTCGGGAACAGCTCCACCGCCACCATGGGTCGCGCCCAGGGCGTTCAGACCCAAGGAGAAGCGGGAGCGGGCCGCTATAACCTGCTGTTGGGTGCGATGCGTCCACTCCATCCCCAGACGGAGAGGAACCACGACGGCATGGCCATTGTCGGGTCCCAGTGAAAAAGAATACGGTTCACTTCCCATGTAGGTGTCGCTGAACTCCTGCTCCAGGGAAAGAGAGAGGGCGAACTCCTGGCTGAGGGAGCGGTAGAGGGGTTGACGAAGATTCAGTTCATAGCCGTCCGTCTTGCCGACAATATCCAACGGGCCGAACACCTTGTCCACGGTCGTATTGTCGTTCTTCCGGTAGCGAAACATCACTGTCGTGTCATGGGTGTTGAGCGGCAGGGCATACCAAGTATCTATGAGCGGATTGAGCCCCTTGGAATAACCGTAGGTGAAACTGAGGACGTCACCATGGCCGGTGAGGTTCTGGTGGGTCAGGGTGACCAGCCCTCGCTGGGCGCCGATGGACGACGACTGGTAGTTGTTAAAGGCCGTCCAGATGGAAATGGGAGGTTTTTCCTCTACCCGAACGGAGAGACGACTCTCACCGGGCTCCGCACCGGGGCGTAATTCGGCATGTATGCTTCGGAAACGTTGATCCTGCTGCAGCAGTTGCAGGCTATTCTGCAGGGGGCCGATGTTCAGCGGGACACCGACGCCCAATTCGATCCGATCACGCAAATAAGAATCCCTGAACCACTTGGTTCCCTGGAGGGTAATGTCGTTCAACTTCCCCTGGATAACCTGCAGCCTGAGGAGACCATCGGTCACCCCCTGGTCGGGGATGACTGCGCCGGAATTAATGTAGCCGGCGGTCACGTAGAGGGATGTCACTTCGCGACGGAGAGATTCCAGATCTTCCATGGTGAGCGTTCGATTTTCATAGGGTGCGGTAACCTTCCCCAGCTCTTCCGGGGTGAAGACCGTATTCCCCGTGACGACAATCTTCCGGACCAGGATGCTCCTTGAGGGACCTTTCGATGATTCAGCCAGCGGGAGCGGCGGCGCGGGGAGGGTAACGCCGGAAGGGGGAGAACCTGCTTGCCGCTCAAGAGGTTCCGACCGTTTCTCGTCGGAACGGCCCGAATAGTCCAGCGTGGGGAGGCTCTGGCAGAACGAGTTCGATGCGGTGGCGGCCAGGAGCCCCACCACCAGAAAGGCGCGGAAAAAATTCATGACCTTTTGAGTCGGATGCCTGGAATGCATTATAGCGTTACTCCTCCCCGACGGATTGAATGAAGGCATGGTATTCATAGTCCCACGTTAGTACATCGTGCCGGGTATCAGGTTCCCGGGCTCCAGGGGAAGACCGTCGCGGCCACCCACCACGAAGCTGCTGTAGGCGCCCCCTTCCCGGATGCGCGCCAGGCAACTTTCCCGCAGTAGGACCGATGTTTTGAGAAAATCGGAAGACAAGGGACTCACCACTCCGCTGATGCTGCTCACCGCCGCCTTCACCGCCACCGTCCCGTTGGTTCCGAACTGGGAGGCGGCCGAGATATTCGCCTGACTGAAAGGATCGGCGAGGAAGGTGGATGCCTTGATGTCGATGAGACCGCCGGCGCCATCGATGGCGGTGGCGTCGACGCGGGAGTTTTTCAGGATGAGATACCGGGGGGTGAGGGCGATCTTGCCCCCCATGGTGCCGGCGTCACCCTGGACCCTGGCGGAGAGGAGGCTGTTGATGAGGCTGACCTTGAACGCGCTGTTGACGGTTATGTCGCCGCCGCTGGAGTGGGTCGCTTCGGAGGTGATGAAACTGTCCCGCATGAGCAGCGACTGCCCTGCCGTGAGTCGGATATTCCCCGCGCTGCCGGCGCCGGTACTGGCGCTGTTGATCTGGCCGCCGGAGGCGAGGACCATAGTGCCGGCAGTAATGGCGATGGAACCGCCGGCGCCGATCCCCTGGGTGTCGGCTTTGATCCCGCCGCCATTGCTCAGAGTCAGGTCGCCGTTGATGGCGGCGGTTACCGTCCCCCCTCGTCCGGCGTTGGTGGAGGTGGAGAGGCCGGTGTAGTCAAAATCCAGGGGGCCGGGACGGGGTGAACCCTGGGCGCCGGTGATCCGGAGCGCATCGGCGGTTACCGATATGTTGCCGGAATTGCCGGTCCCCCGAAAAGAGTCGGCATAGATCTGTCCCCGCAAGGCGATATCCATGTTCCTGGCCGACACGAAGATGTCACCGGCATTCCCCGGCGCCGAATTGTACAGGCCGGTGCGGATTACCCCGCCATTATCCAACCTGAGGGTGTCAGCCTTTACCGTGATGGCGCCGCTGCTGCCCGAGGCGAACGGTCCGTCAACCCTGCCGTCGATGGACGAGAGGCGATAGGGAGGGGTGACGGCGGCATCCTGTGCATAGCCGGAAATGGTGAGATTTTTGGCGGTGACATCCACCACGGCCCCCTTTCCGGAGCCCCACACCATGGTGCTGATCTTGCCGCCATCAACCATGGCAACGGTATCCGCGGTAAGGAGCACCTTGCCGCCATTTTGGGAACTGCCGAAGCTCTGGGCCACAATTCCCGTGTCATTGGTCCGGTTGACGATGGCGGCCATATGGGCGCCGGAGAAGAAGACGTCTCTTGCCGTTACCGATACGGTTCCGCCGCTGCCGCTGTTGTGAGTGGTCGTGGCCAGCGCCGCTTTGTTAGTAATGGAGAGAGAATCGGCGGTGAGCGTGATGTTGCCGGCATTGCCGGTTCCGTTTGACTCCGTTGATGCCGTAACGGAAAAACCATTCTGCACCGTAACCTTGCCGGTGGCGTTAAGCGTAATGTTGCCGCCGTCCCCCCCTCCGTCGGTCTGTGATGCGATGTAACCGTAGTTCCCGTCAGCCGCGCCGGAGCTGCTCCCGGGGATATCGTCGCCAAGCTTCATGGTTGCGGCATTAATGACGATGTCGGCGGCTTTGCCCGTTGAGCCGGGATCTGTCTGGGAAATGATCCGCGCGGAGGAGAAGATGTTCAGCTCGCCGGCCTTCAGGGTAATCTTGCCGGCGTCCCCTGAAGAAAAGACATTGGACTGAAGATAGGAAAGATCGGTCAGATTGATGGTGGGAGAGGTGATGGTGATGTCGCCGGCCCGGCCTTCACCATAGCTGTTGGACCGGATAAATGATCCCCCCGACAGATTTACCCGGTCAGCGACGATGGCAATATCTCCACCCCGTCCGGCGTAATAATTGGAACTGTCGATGAATGCGCCATTGCTCATGGTGAAGTCACCGGAAAGAGCCGCCCGGAAGGAACTCCTCCCCTGAGTAGGGTCACCAGAGCCATAGTTGATGGCCGAAATCCCCACGCCGTCCAGCGTAAGGGTGTCCCCCTTGATATCCACCAAGCCGGAGGCATAGCCATAGGCGTCTATGCCGAGATTGCTGAAGCTTATCCTCCCTCCCCGGACAAACAGGGTCCCCCCCGACATGGTTGCCGGATCGTTCCCTCCCACGGAGATAAACGGGTAGTTGAAGAATGTGATGGGACCGAGACTCCTGAAGGAGGATATTCCCAGATCCGGGAGCGTAAGGTTCACCTCCCCGGGGGAGGCGGTGCTGATCAGGTTGATCCTGCCACTTGGGGCTAGCAGGGTATAACTTGGCGCGTTGGGATCACCTTCGGCGACAATTTCTCCGCCGATAAGGGAAAGGGTCGCCCCCTGGGGGACAACCAGTCCATTGAAATTCTTGTCGATCCTGATGCTTCCCCCCGGATTGGAACCGAGGAAACCGAAGGAGATGGGATCGGCGACGGAAAGAACGTCCGAGGCGTTGGGTGCGGCGGAGAATCTGTTTCCGTCCCTGAACCGGAGATAATCCGCGGTGCTGGCATGGAAACTCCCCCCCACGTCCAGGACCGCATTGGGACCGAAGATCAGGCCGTTGGGATTCAGCAGGAAAAAATTTGCGCCAATGATCCGTGACGAAGAGAGGAGGCCGTCCAGAGTGCTCACTCCCCCCCCCGTAACCCGGGCGATGACGTTGCTGATCGGTCCGGTGGCGCCGGAGGGAGTGAATGTCGCTGACTCGGTGGAACTGATGTTGAAGGTGCTGAAACTGTGGAACAGGTTGGCGCCGGACTGGGTCCCTTGGGAGGCGGGAATGATGTAGTTGGGCCCGGCAGGCTGCACGGCTGAACCGGGGCCGACGGTGCCGTCACGGATAATGGCGGCGGAGACGCAAGGAGCCATGAGCATGGCGGCAAGGAGATGGGCAACCAGGGTAGATGTCAGCGTGGAGAGATATCCGGATGGCGCCATCGGTGAGCCCTCGCTTTTCGGTTATTCATAAGTTGATGCTCTCGCAAATTTTCACTCAAGACGTCATTGCGAGGAGCGAAGCGACGAAGCAATCTTAGTAGTTTTAGGATGTTAGCAAGATACTGGATTGCTTCGCTTCGCTCGCAATGACAGCATTTGCGAGAGCATCAAAGTTGTATTCAGAGAACGGCGCGCCATGTATCAGCTTGATTGCAATGCAGAATAACAATAAGGACAGGGTCGACGTCAACCGTCAACGCTGTCCTTATCATTAGACGCATGGTTTTACAGTAAGACACTGCCTTTTTCAGATTATAATTTCCATCATTTTACAGGACGCCCGCAACAGTAGCTACGGCGCGGCGACCACCGGTGCGGTAATTACCGGCGCGGTAACCACCGGCGCAGTGAACACCGGCGCGGAGATTATCGTGATTCCGGTTTCCCCGGTTCCCCCGCCTCCGGTCCCGGTCCCGGTAATGACTTTACCGGTGTTTGGTACGCATGTTTTCCCCGGGGGGCACGTTGCCACAACTGCCGTAAGCGCCGCCGCATCCATCGCCTGCGCCATGAATACAACCGTCAGCGCCCCTACAACTACCGCCATATTACGTTTTCCGATCATTTTTTTATCCTCCTTGGTTAGTTTGTCCGTTTTCTGAAAATTGGGATAACCGCACCCCGCTCGAGCCCGTCTATATCACATTTTTAAGTCGTTTTCAACAGTTTTTAAAGATAAAACGAAATAATTCATGGCCTGGATATATCCGCAACATTTTAAGGGTAAAAGGAAATAATTCATGGCCCGGATGTCTCTGTAACATTTACGGATACACATTCATGCTCTCCCTCCTTTGCCTTGAGCTCCTTCCTGTACCATGAGACGTTGAGATACTTTTTTTGTTTCGGATTTTTTTGCAGCCGACGAAAAATATTCTCCCGGGGCTCTATAACAAAGCTCTCAGCCTTTTCGCCAACGTAGTGATTATTGCGCGGGAAATACCCGGATACTCGTCCAAGATCTCGTGGAACTCCTCCTTATCCATTTTAAGCATCCGGCATGGTGTCATCGTAATGACGGTCGCGCTTCGTGGTGCGTCATCAAAAAGCGCCATCTCTCCAAAATGATCCCCTTTTTTCAGGACGGCTATGTTTCCGGATTCTTTTTCAACACTTACTTCTCCGGAGAGTATCAGATACAAGCTATCGCCGGCGTCACCCTCCCCGAAGATCCGGAAATCAGCATTGTACTCAACTTTGGAGAGCAAGTCCGCAACCGGCTTCAGCTGCTCACCTGAGAGAGACGAAAACAGTTCGAGACTTTTGAGAAAAAATATGGTTTCCAAAGATTCGTGCATGATCGCCTCACCAGGTGATACTTTCATAGGGGATATGTCCGACTCAATCCAGTGAGCCATTGAGCCAAGCCAGAGGTAAGGAGACTGGGCAAACGCCGCATACCACTCTTTGTCGGCTATCTTTTGGAAATCAGCCACTCCTTCAAGTCTGCCGAATCTCGCCACATTCGGCATATTTTCAACCAACAACATGAACACATTCTTGATATCATTATCCAGCAGGTTTTCCAGCAGTTCCATGCTGTTCGCATGGTCCTCCCCATGAGAGCTGAGACAGTTATAATACGTTTTTTTTATCACCTCCCGGTCATAAATTACAGGCAAGATCTTGAAGAGACACTCTTTCCACCCGTTTAATTTCAAGGTGATTTCATTCCGGAGAAAATCAATTTTTCCACTGTTTCGCTCTCCCCCCCGAAACGCCACGTAGAGGAGCGCCTGGAGCTCCACCCCGACTTTCAACTCTTCCTTCACCACCTGGATGACCATGCTTCCGGAGCGGTGCGACACCGCAATTTTGCCGGTGAACTTGCCGAGAGCCGCGACTATTTTTTGTCTCAGCCGGTGATCCTCAAGGGACAACATGGTGATCAGCAGATCATGGCTGGAAGGAGTTCGTATTTTCCCCAATGTTGCAACAATTGCTTCACGAAAAGATTCATTGGTCTCGGCCGAAACAAATGCACAGCGTAACTCCTCCACCGCATCGTGGCCGTAACGAGCAAGAACATCCGTCGCCATGAATTTGGTTTCCGGATCTTCCAACGCCGAGACGACAAAAGGGAGGATCGAGGGGGTATATATTTTGCCGGCGGCCCTCAGCGCTTCTCTCTTCACTCCCCGATGTGAGTGAACGAAGAGTGGCGGCAAAAATCGGCTTAAACGAAGATCCTCGGTTTCCCCCATCATATAAGTTATGATGGAAAGCTTCTCGTCGGTCGCATCAACGACGGAACTGATGAGCTCGGATATCAGTGCTTCAAACGCATTCTTACCTCCGCAAAAAGCCACGTACAAGCGAACTTCGGCTTCAACCCGATCATGGCTGCTTTTAGCGGATACGGTAACAGGAGCCGCGGCGTACTCCTCTGTTTTGAGGTAGCGCAAAGTTTTAATGCACTCCGCCAGGATCTTGTCGCTGGTGGTTTTCCGCAACAGGGAGAGTATCTGCTGTTCGCAATGAGGGTTACCATCCTGCTGCAGCGTCTTCAAAAGTTCGGTTATGATTTCCTCGTCTTCACACTTGATTACGGTTTGCAATTCTTCAACCTGCAAGGGAATACCGTATTCGCGAGAAAGTTGCAGGCAAAAAATGAGCTCTTTTTTTTCAGGGGAGTTGAGTAATCTCTGCGTCAGGTCACGGCCTTGCCGACTCATCAGCTCATCCATCACTCGTCCGTCCTGCAAGCGGACTCCCCGATTACTCAGCGAATCCTGGAGCTTCTCCACGTACAACTTTTTCATCCCGAGGATCGAGATCATCGAAATCGTTGTGGCCATGACGCCGATAACGGACAAATATCTCAATTCAAGAAACTGTGAGCATAAAATCATCAATGAGCTGGCTGCGAGTACCGCCAAGGGTTTGATAACGCCATCCACCGCTATCTTGAAACGAGCCTGCTGTAACGGAGTATATGCCATGAAGAGGAGGGAATACGTGGATTTGAAAACGGTGAATTTGGTTACATTTTCCATGAAGCGAGTGCCGGCGACAACCCCCATGACCGGCATGAAAACGAAAGCGACGGAACCCAGGAGAACAAACGCCGGCATGAGCAGCAAATTAAGTGTCAACCCAAGTGAGGAGATGATTCTCCCGGAAAGAACCAGCTGCATCGACAAAACCGCCAGATTGAGAACGGTAAAAAATTCTCCCAGAAACACGGCGATTTCGTCCTTGCTGAAGGTAGCCTTCAGCAGGGATTTCAGTTGATAATCAACGAATGTTGAGGCGATGATGCCGGAAACAATCATGATCGCAATCAAGATCAACATCTTGTCCGAAACTACCCCCACAACTGCTTTTTTTAATCTCTTCACGGCGTTCTCTTCCGGGAGAAGAGACCCGTTGTCGGTGGGGCGGAACTTGAGATAATCATCGTCATTCATACTACGTTTTCCGGTCATTACCATGGCGCCCAACAGGGGAATGACCAAGAGTAGAAGATTTTCAGTCCCGAGCAACTGCGTCAAACCGGCAACCAGCAGGCCACTGACTATTGACCCTACGGTTCCACCTACATTAATGATGGGCAAGAGCCTTTTGCTCTCCCTTACGTTAAGATGGGCAATGACCATGGTGCTGCTCACGACATACAGTATGTCGACCAATGTCTGCAATAAAACGCAGATGACGAATATGGACCAACCATGGTGAAAGAGAAGCAGGAGTCGAGAAATGACAACCGCGGCAAACAATATTGCCATGACTCCCGCGGATTCGGTGGAACGCGCTATTTTGCCCAGAAGTGAGGAATGGGCCAGGGACATGGTCACGAGAAAAACAGCTTGAAGGGAAAACAGGTAGGGAAGGAGATTTGAACCGTATCTCTCAAGAAAAAGGGCGGAGGTCGAACTCTGGACTATGACAAGAACGGAAGCGGCAAGGGCTGTGTGGGTGGAAAGAAGGAATACTTTCCCCCACTCCCCCTGATGGAGATTGTAAAACCTGTTGATGCGCATTAGTGCGTCACTGCATGAAAAATTTCAGGTTGGATGTTTCATCTTTTTCAATCAAGTTCCTCTCGTTCTGCAAGTCGATGGGGTTCTGTTTTTGATAGTTATTCAGTTTTTTGATGATCGGTTTGATCATGAATTCAATCTTGGCATGATTGGAATCTCTCGTCCTTGAGGAAAAGAAAGCGCCCAACAACGGAATATCCTTAAGGAACGGAACTCCCGAAGAAAAATTGGAGTACCTCTTCGTGTCAATGCCTCCAATGGAAATCAGCTCGCCGTCGTCGGCTATCACCGTTGTGTAGATGGTATTTTTATTGGTGGAAAGAGTGACATTACTTTCACCGGTGGGGATGAATTCGCTCTGTTCGATGGTGAGACGAAGCGAAATTTTGTTTTCACTGAGGATAATGGGCGTTATTTTAAATGTTATCCCTGTTTCAACTCCCTTGAGATCCGTGGTTTGCACCCCTTGTATGGAGACATATTTCACGGTGTTAAGACCGATGGCAGCCTCTTCCCCTGGCTTCATGACAATTCTGGGTTCGGCAAGGATCTTCACCAACCCATTTTGATCATTTATTACCAGATTTGTCAGTAATGATAATTTCTTTTCGGCATCGGTATACTGATTAAAAAATAATGGAAGAGCGGACGAGGAAAGCCCCTCCTGGAAAATTGTCTTGATGCCGTAGCTGGTGGCTCCATTTGTCTTGCTATAATCCAATGCCGCGCCAATTTTTTTGGACACGGAATCATCCACTTCAAAAACCTTCGTTTCAATGAGTACCTGGGGATACTTGGCGTCAATGGAGGCGATAATGTCGCCCATGAGTGACAACAGATCCCGTGACGCTTTGATTATGAGAGCATTCTGCGAGGGGATGGCAATGACAGTATCATTGGCTAACCTGGCTTTTTCAAAGGATTCGTATCTGGCCCCCGGTATTACCGGTGGCGGAGGCTGAATGACCGAATTGGGCTGTAGAGCTACATTAGATAATGAGACGTTCAGTCCCGGCAGTGGCTGAGTAACCAGTGTAAACTCCTTTTCTCGGGCAAAATACAGTTTTTTCAACATCTCCTCCGCATCCTTGGAGGTTATGCTGTTGAGGAATACTTTTTTGTAACTGTTGGGAATATCATTGGCGGGAGCGCCATCTCTCCGGACCAAATCGTTGGGGAAAAGATCGTGCAAGATGCGATAATTTTTACAGAGCGCATTTTCGCACAGTTCCAGCTGATTCTTCGGAAGAGCCATAGCGGCGATACCCCTCCTCATCTCTTCCGCTTCAAAGTATCCGGACTCCATGAGCAGGTTCAGCGCCTCGGCGATTTTATCCGACAGCGGATCGGTCACCCCATTAAACGGGACCCCCTTTCTTTCGTCCAGTAATTTTTTCATGGTCGGACCGGATTCGGATAATTCTTCCCTTAATCTACGATAACTCGCTGTCCTGACGTCGATTTTTGCGGGAGCTTTCCCGGTTGCATCCAGCAGATTACCGATAAACCGGGAACGGAGATCCGATCCCAATACCTTGTACATTTTTTTAGATGACTTGAATATGATACCGTCTCCGATCGTTTCATAGTTAATGCGAATCGGGTTACCGTTACTGTCCTTCAGTTTGGACAACAAATCCAGTAATTCCTCCATACCGGCAAAACTGCGTGACTTTACCTTTCCCCAATTCGCCAGGATAAACGCCTTGTTGTCAACGTTCTGATCGCAGTTATCAAATATGGAGATGGAATAACGAGACAGATCATCGAGCACAGTATAGTTTACCCTGAGTTTGTACGCCACCTCATCTATCAAAGAGACAAGAGATCTGTTTTTGACTTTTATATAGATTCGCCCATCTTTCTCGAATACCCCTTCGTCGGTATCTCCGGACATGGAATTCTGTTCGCTGGAACCTGATATTTTTTTATTAATGAAAAAAGAATTATCAAGTTTCGAAAGAATAGCGCCCTTGTACCATCCGCCATCTCTCACAAAATAAACCGTATCCCTGGTCAGGGCTAATTCTTCCAGAACCGCCATGAGGATACGTACCCCCGATCGCAATTCGTCATTGGTGAATACTGATTGTCTTATCCTGTTTATTTCGCTGAAGGCATGTGACGAGATCCCGTTGTCGATGAGTCGCTTGGTGGAAAACAGTTCCTGGGGATTTGACTCAAGGTCGTTTTTGAATCTGACCACATCATCGTAGGTAAAAGAAACAATTTTTTCGTCCACTGATTCGGGCCTGGTCAGAGTAATAAAGGCCCATGCAATCCCCCCCACGATGTAGGTCGGTTTTCGGTCCTTAAGATCGTAGTTAAATTCAAGTTTTTCTCTAAGTTTCTCGGATATGGCTATCCTGCCACTCACATCAAAAGCTTGGCTTGATACTGATGTGTCCGGTTTATATTTCTGTAAAGGAAACAGAAAATCCAAAATATGCCTGTTTTTTTCAGAGAAATCTTTTTCAATAACGGAAGGAAACAATGTGGAATAGTAACTTGAGGCGAATTTCTCGTTTGTCAGGATAGTTCTATTCAGATCAAACAGGAGGTTTTTCAAAAGGTTATCTCTGTTTATCTTCCCGGCGGAAGAAGAATATCCGATGATGTCGGCTTGGGTATCGGCTGAAAGTTGTCTTGACACGGATTCCATGACGGTATTTTTGATATCATCCGGACGCATGGCGGTGACAGCCGGTAATCCCGTGCTTCTGTTTGTTGTGAATCCTTCAAGGCATTCGAACAGCCTGTCGATGTTTTCCACATCGCCGGGCTGAAGTAAAAACTTTCCTTTTTTCAGTACGAATTTGTCCAGAAAATTTTTTGTTCCATAGGAGATATCCATGCTCCGGGCATTTTTGGTTCTCGGGTCGTAATAGCCCATTTTCGTATTTCCGCTGCCGATGTCGATGAGCAGTGCTTTTTCCTGTTTGTCCGGCGGCACATTATTTATATACCCGTAAAAAATCTCGTCCCTTACATTGATGAATTGCACATGTTTCTTTGTTCTCTCTGCAACTGTTAAAAAAAGAACATCGATATTCTTGGCATTTATCAGGGCGCTACTCCCGAATATGTAAATATTATCCTCGGATATGATGAATTCCTGCTTCATATCCCGGATTATGGTTACCACTGCATCGGCCGTCTCCGCGATTTTTTCCGGTTTGAAATAAGGGTTGTTTGTTTCGTCATACTCCATGGTTATATTGGTATTGATATCTCGCTGAACGCTCAACTCCCGGATATCATACACGGAATTCAGACCGCTTCCGGCGCTGAAAAGTTTCCCCTTTACCCCTTTGGAACCTATTTCCACTGCTAAAATTATTTTCGGCTCCTCGTGGCCGACCGATGTTTTGGTCGTGGCGCACCCGGATAAATTCACAAGAAAGATAACCAGTATTGCCATCAAACATCGACGTGCCATGAAGAGAATCCTTAAGTAATAATTATAAACGTCACCGTCAACGCTACCTTTCTTTCCCCACCCGCCTCCGGTTCCGGCCCTGCCGGCGTCTTGAGCGCTTTAGTATATTCCGTTTCCAATCTTTGTCAATTAGACGTTGATTGCTTTTGTGTTTCGGTTTTTATTGCTGTCACGGGGAAACATTTTCCTGGACCAAGAAACAGCAGAGACGTCAGCCCCGGAGCAAGCAGTTTTATTTCTCTTAAAAGTCCTGTAAAACAGGTGACAGGTACGATACACTGTGGCGCGGGGCAGTCAGGCCTTTAAAACCCAAGAGGAAGCCATGAATCTTAACCAGCAGATGGCGGCGCGCTTCAAGCAGTTGAATCAAATCGGTATCGCACTTTCCGTCGGTCACGATCTCGGCACCTTGCTGGAATCGATACTGACGGCAGCCAGAGCTCTCACCAACGCCGATGCCGGCACCGTTTATCTCTGCGACGCCGAAAAGGAGAAGTTGATTTTCCAGGTCGTTCACAACGATACGTGGAAGTCCACGCAGGGGGTTGCTATTTCGCTCCCCGCCATCCCGTTGATGGACAAAGAAGGCGCTCCCAATCACCGTAACGTGGCGAGTCACGCGGCGCTTAGCGGGGAGACGATCAACATCCCCGATGCCTACGCAGCCGCGGAATACGATTTTTCCGGCACGGTGACCTTTGATAACTTGACCGGCTACCGTTCGCGTTCCTTCCTCACCGTTCCCATGCGCGACCACGAAGGGAAGATCACCGGAGTACTGCAACTGATCAACGCCCAGGACCCGGGTAGCTGCAGTGTGATCCCGTTTTCACCGGACGACCAGGAACTGGTTGAGTCTCTGGCCTCCCAGGCCGCTGTGGCACTCAACAACAACCGACTCATCATGCAGTTGGAAAACCTGCTGGAGTCCCTGATCAAGATGGTTAATACCGCCATCGATGACAAGTCCCCCTACACCAAGGGGCACTGCGAACGGGTGCCGATTTTAGCCATGATGCTCGCCGAAGCCGTCCATGACGCGGATTCCGGTCCGCTTACGGGCTTCAAGATGAGCCAAGGGGATCGGCGTGAATTGTGGATCGCCGCCATGCTGCATGACTGCGGCAAGATCAGCACCCCGGTCCACGTGGTGGACAAGGCGACCAAGTTGGAAACGATCTTCGACAGAATCCATCTGGTTGATACCCGCTTGGAACTGTTGCGGCGTGACGCCGAGATCGTGATGCTGCGACGAGTGGCCCAGGTGGGTGAGGGGACCAGCGGAGCGGAAGAAGCACGACAGGTTTGGCGGGAGCGACTAGAGCAACTTGAGCAGGACCGGGCGTTGCTCCACCGGTGCAACATCGGCAGTGAGTTCATGGCCGATGAGGAGATGGAGAGGGTACGGAGCATCGCACGGCGACAGTGGCGTGATGCGTGGGGAAACTGGAACGAACTCCTCAGCGCGGACGAGGTGGAAAACCTCTGCATCCGTTCCGGGACCCTGACAGCCCAGGAACGTGAGATCATCAACCATCACATCGAGGTAACCCTTTCCATGCTGGAATCCATTACCTGGCCGGCAGAGTATCAAAAAGTCGCCGAGTTTGCGGGGGGGCATCACGAGAGGATGGATGGCAAGGGATATCCCCATGGGTTGAAACGCGGCGAGATGTCGGTGCAGGCCCGCATCATGGGAATCGCCGATATCTTCGAGGCGCTCACCGCCCGGGACAGACCGTATAAAAAGGGAAAAACGCTCTCCGAATCCCTGAGCATCCTGAGGAAGATGAAGCTTTCCGGGCATGTGGACCCCGACCTGTTCGACATCTTCATTGGAGAAAAAGTATACCTGAAATATGCGGAGCAGTTTCTCTCCCCCGAGCAAATCGACAACGTCAATCCGGATTGCATTTTTGGATCAAAGGATTAACCGGCGGAGGAATGACACGGATCAAGGCGGATCAAGGCGATCTTTCTTGTTCGTCTTTGGTGCTTCTTCATTGTGCTGCTTGTATTTTCTGACCATTATGAGGTGCGCGGGATGAAGCTGGGGGGTGGAACTGTTGCACTTCCGAAGAGATCGTGCGATCTTTTTTACATCAAATTCATCAAAAACCACCGATTTTTCATTGATTTCCCGGAGGAGTCCCCACACGGGAGTCATCGCCACGCCACGGATCCTCCCCTTGGTCTTGATATAGGCATGAATAAAACATAAGATTGGAGAGATTGGCCAATCCCCCTCACACTTTTCCAGTAAAACGGTGTGCAGTTCGTCCATCTGCCGCTTGATCAGAGTGATGAAGTTTTTTGGAGGACGTCGGCTATTAATGAGCAGGTCGTCCCCCATCTTCTCCATCGTCCCGCGATGATTCATGACGCAGATGGCGAAAATTCCGGGGGGGCCGATGACAATGTAGTCGATGCTTTGGGTGAGACAAAAAAAGTTCTTCAGGACGACATACCCCTTGGGGAGTTTATCCAGTGTCTCGTCGACGATGGAATGTTCATCCAATTTGTCCACGTTCCGCTGGATCGGCTCCGCCAGGGCAAAGCTCAAGAGGATCTTTATTTTCTTTATGATGTACCGGATAAACGTGCCGGGAAGAGTGAATAGGCTCATGAAGTGCTCCTTCCGCTCATACTGTCACAAACAGAGCACCGTTTCAACTGTTTCTCTCCCTGACCTGATCAGGTGCCGGAAGAGAGGGGACATCTTTTTCGGCGCCGGCGGCTCTATCTTCCCCACGCACCCCGAAAATTTAAGCCGGGCGGGCGCCGGCCCAAGTTTCCCACCCGGAAACCGTGGGTGAAGGAGCCGTCGTAGAGGAGTGATCGCGCCTTGAGCCCGTGGCGACCTGTCCCTTCATACTCCACCCTTCCCGGCGGTGATAACATAGACCGGGTTGTGGGATTCGAACATCTTGTATTCGGTGAGGGCGCGGGTATTGGCCACGTTGATGCAGCAGACCCCCACTCCGTAGCCGTGATCCTCCAGGAACTCAACGGCCTTGATGAGAGTGTCCAGTGTGACCGCGTTAAGGACGATCCGGCCGTCCGGCTTGAGTCGTTTGTCAACGGCGTCGATGATATCCTCCAGCATCCCGCCGGAACCACCGATGAAGATTCGGTCGGGATCGGGGAGGTCGTCTATACCCTCCGGGGCGCATGCCTCGATGAGCATGACGTTGCGAGCGCCGAATTTCTTGAGATTCTCCTTGATAAAGGTAAGGTACTGAGGATTTTTCTCCAGAGCGAAGACTTTGCCGTTGGGCATGAGGTTTCCCGCCTCGATGGAGATCGAGCCGCTCCCGGCGCCGATATCCCAAAGGACAAGGTCGTTCTGAAGTTGGAGTTTGGCCAGGGTCACCGCCCTGACTTCCTGCTTGGTGATAAGTTTCTTGGCGGTGGCGAACTGGTCGTCCTCGATTCCCATGACCGGCCACGTTTCCAGGGTCGGTTCCCACGCCTTGATAAGGATCAGGATGTTCAGCGCCGAGGGGCGGAGTTCCACCAGTCCCCGGACATCGGTTTTGGTGAATTTTTCCGTGGGAAGTCCCAGATCTTCACAGACCCAGGCAATATACCCCTCCGCCCCCCGCTTGATGAGCTCACCGGCGATGGCTGCGGGGGTATTCTTTTCGTCGGTGAGGACCGCTACTTTTTCCGCGGCAATGATCTTGTCGATGGCATTCTTCATTCCCCTGCCATGTACCGAGACAAAGAGAGCGTCATCCCACGGCTCCTTGATCCGGGCAAAAGCGTACTGAACGCTGGTCACGTTGGGGAAAATCTCTATTCGGTCCTTGGGGAGATTTCGGAGGATAAAGCGGGCGATGCCGAAAAAATTGGGGTCTCCCGAGGCGAGAATCGCAATACGTTTGTTGCTGCATTTGAGAAATTCCAGCATGATGGAGAGGTCGCCAAGCACCCGCTTCTCTCCGCCGAAATCGGGGAAGATATCCAGATGCCGCTGAGCGCCGATAAGAACCTCACTCTTGGCGATGATCTCCAGAGCTCTGGCGCCGAATCCTTCCCACCCCTTGATCCCCGCGCCGACGAGATAGATTTTCTGTTGGGACATTTGTAACTCCTGTGCCTGAGTAAGCATTAAACATTTTAAGAGAAATATAGCACCTCTTCACCGTACCCCGCCAGCTAAACCTTCAGCTCACGTACGCGACATCAGTGCCACCCCGCGGCAGTGAGTCCTTGGGCGACCCGCTCCACCACCAGTTCGGCCAGCTTCCTGTGTACCCCAAGGTGCGGCGCCATAACCATCTCCACTCCGGGATGTCGCTTCATCCCCTCTGTCAGTTCCTCTGGAAGGTCGTGCAGAACATGAGCGCCCACGAAGAGGAAATAGGGGATGAGGAGTATTCGCTCTGCCCCTTGAGCCACACAGGCATCAATCCCCTGTTGGATGTTTGGCTGGTGGAGCTCGCGAAAAGCGACCTCCACCATATCGTAACCGGTCATCTCCCTGACCATGCGGCCGAGCTCACCGGCGGCTTCGTTGACCCCGGCTACCCTGCTCCCATGGGCAATGATCAGTAGCGCGGTTTGGTCCCCTCCCATGGTCATTCTCCCTTCAGTTTTTTCAACAGGGTCTCGTTCACCACGGCGGGGTTGGCCTTCCCCTTGCTCGCCTTCATGACCTGACCGACGAAGAAGCCAAGAACCTTATCCTTCCCCCCCCGGAACTCCTCCACCTGCCCCCAGTTGGCGGCCATGATCTCGTCCACGATCTTTTCGATGGCGACCGTGTCGGAAACCTGCAGCAGCCCTTTCTCCTCCACGATTTTGCCCGGCTCCTTGCCGCTTTTCCACATTTCGTCGAAGACACTCTTGGCGATCTTGCCGGAGATGGTCCCCTTCTCCACCAACGCCAGAAGTTCCCCCAGGAGCTTGGGGGTCACCGGGCAGGCGGTGATGGGAAGTCCGCTGTCGTTGAGTCCCCTGGTTACCTCCCCCATGATCCAGTTGGCGGCCCCTTTTGCCTGGCAGCCATTGTCCAGGCACGCCTGGAAATAGTCGGCCAGCTCCCGGCTGGAGGTGATGACCTCGGCGTCTTGGGTCGATAACCCCAGCTCCACCGTATACCGGTTCCGTCGGGCCTGGGGGAGTTCGGGGAGGGTTATTCCGATATCCTCAACCCAGTCAGGGGAGATGACCAGCGGAACCAGGTCCGGATCCGGGAAGTAGCGGTAGTCGTGAGCCTCTTCCTTGCTCCGCATGGAGCGAGTCATTCCCGAGTCCGGATTGAAGAGGCGAGTCTCCTGCACCACCTTCCCGCCATCCTGGATCAGGTCGACCTGCCGCCCTATCTCGTGTTCGATGGCCTGCTTGACGAACTTGAAGGAGTTGATGTTTTTGATCTCCGCCCGAGTTCCCAGGGTCTCCGACCCCATCGGCATCACCGAGATGTTGGCGTCGCAGCGAAAGCTCCCCTCCTCCATGTTGCCGTCGGTTATCCCCAGGTAGACCACGATCTGGTGGAGCTTCTTCAAGTAAGCCACCGCTTCATCGGCGGAACGGAGGTCAGGCTCGGAGACGATTTCCAACAGTGGGGTGCAGGCCCGGTTCAGGTCAACGCCTGAACCGTCCCCTTGCCACGAAACGTCGTCGTGGACCAGCTTGCCGGCATCCTCTTCCATATGGATACGGGTAATGCCGATCCGTTTTACCTGGCCGCCCAGTTCTATATCCAGGTGACCCCCCACGCAGATGGGGAGCTCCAACTGGCTGATCTGGTACCCTTTGGGGAGGTCGGGGTAGAAGTAGTTCTTCCGGGCGAAGAGGGAGCGGGGCGAGATGGCGCACTCCGTGGCGAGCCCGGCCCGGATGGCGTACTCCACCACCTTCTTATTGAGAACGGGGAGCGCGCCCGGCAGCCCCAGGCAGACCGGGCA
>CAIYUY010000208.1 GCA_903929485.1 uncultured Desulfuromonadales bacterium | reverse complement strand
CCGAGCGGTGGTCAGGTAAGTGCCGCAACTGGAATCGACCAACGGTGGTCTGCTTGAACCCGCAGAAATCGACTCAAAACGGTACGACAATTCAAAACAAGGCTGCATAGGAAATGCGACAACTTCCTTGACAACGACCGTCACGGGCAGGGTGAGGGAGATGGTTGCGAAATTTAGAATATGTGGTAAGCACAATATTTAGCTGAGGGCCAATGGGAACCCATCTGGTCTTGAAAAATTTACTGTTATTAATCGCAAGCAGCCTTCCAGATAGATCAACGTCAGCCAATGTCAGTGAGAGGGCTTCGCTGATCCGAAGGCCCGTACCGTAAAGGAGAAGCAGGAGCGTACGAAATGTAACGGACTGCACTTGGCATTTTTGCTTCTCATCCAGGATGTTGGTGATTTCAATCAGTCTGCGATATTCATCATGGGTAAAGATGTAAGGTTTAAATGCCTCCGGACGCTTGGGGGCGATCAATGGCAATGGAGCCACGGCGACATGGCCTCTGGCAATGGCATGGCGGTAGAATCCAGTGAGGGCTTCAAACTTTCGATGCCAGAATGTGGTAAGAGGGCCTGTGCCGGCAAGGTAACGCTCAACGGACAAGGGACTGACCTGTGTGATGTCGATATCACCCATAGCCCTGCAAAAAGCCTTGAGTATCCGAGATTCTGTCCGAAAACGCATTCCTATGGATTGTTTGAAGGTAACGTATTCGTCGCTGAGTTGAGCAAGCATCATGACAGGCCTCCCAAATCAATGTCGGCTACCCTCCGTAACTCTGGGAGATTCACCTTTGCATAGATCCGAGTGGCGCTGGAACTGCGATGCCCCAAATGGTCACCGATTTCCTTGAGAGACAAACCCTCTCCGACTAGGTGCATGGCACATGCATGACGCAGGGCATGTGGTCCCTTGTGCATTGTTTCAATCTCAGCATTTGAGAAGCTTCGCATGACAACATTGTAGAGACCGGAGATTGATAAAGGACTGCGGGGTGCTTTGAGTGTTAAAAACAACTCTCGGTGGGGGCTCTGCTGTCGTACTGTCCGCAAGTAGCGGATGATCGCATAACCTGCAAGATCTGTCAGTGGATAGATTTGAGATCTGTGTTGTTTAGAGCGATATATGGATAATTGACTGGTTTCCCAATCAATATCATCAAGTCGCAAGCGTGCGACCTCTCCCGACCTAAAACCGTAGAGAGCGAAAAGGAGAATGATGGCTCGGTCACGAATGTCCTTGGGGTGGTCCGTTGCCAGAGTTTCGATGATATGATTAACCTCATCCCAGCTTGGACCTGAAGGTAGCGTCTCCTGTGGAAAAAGGCGTGGTCCCTGAACAGTACACGCAGTCAGTGGTTGACACCACTGGCGCTGCTCAGCATAGAGAAAGAACGCCTTGAGCGCTTTGGCGCATGCGGCAATAGAAACACGACACCATCTTTTTTCACTACGAGAGCCAAGAAACGAATCAACATCGGAGGCTTTAATTGCACCCAATGATCGATTGTTATCTTCACACCATTGGAGAAACTGATTGGCATGCCACGAGTAGTTGGAGATAGTTGCTGTGGATAAACCACGTTCGCTGTTTAACCATCCGGAAAACTGTTCAATGAAATCCAGAAACAGTGGCGGTTGCAGTGGTGGTGGTTCATCCAAGAGCCCGAGGAATTTAAGCCAATCGGTAGCCTCCTTAATAAACAAACATCGAGACCATCTGAGCTTATGGGCGCGACCACGGTGACATTGACTTCTCGCCCATCTCTTGGCCGATACTTCGATTTGCTGAGCAGTCACGATCGAGGTGGGGTGGATTTCCAACAACTGAACAATGTGGAGCAGTTCTCTGGCTGTGCGAAGAAGGGTAGAAGAAGAGCACCCTTGCTCGGCGCGGTGCCGGAGGTAGCGTTCTCGCTCTTCTAAAAGTGGAGCATTTTGATGACGGGCTAAGACGGCTGGATACTTGAATAAGCTTGCTAACATGGTTGGGCCTCCTTTTTTGAGTTAGGATGCTCAACCTATATCAACAATTTTACTTATGTGATGTTCACAAAAAAAAATGATCTAAAAAACGTATAGATACGAAATCAACGCAACATAAGTGCGGCCTTCACATACCGCATATTATGTGCAGCAGCACATAATATGCGGTAGTGCCGCACGTACGGATCTGCGCGGGGGGTGGCGGGTAACCGTCATCCCTACCGCGACTGATTAGTTGACTTGTGGTGGGCGGCACGGAGTTGATTCGCTCATTAGCCTTGCGTGCCGCGACTTAGTCAACTGATCAACTACGTCCCCTTGGGACCCGTCCCCTTGGGACCCCACGTTCAGGCGTTTGTCGTAGTGCCGTGCGCGGTCAGAAAATTTTAGAAGAAGATCTTGCACTGAAGAGCGAAGTGGAAGCGTTAGTCAACAGATCAACTACGTCCCCTTAGCCCTTAGCGTCCTAAGGCACCTCCCGATTTCAAAGGTCGCTTACCTTAAAAACTTAGCATAGAGTTTCTACCCATGCTAGGTGGTCCTTTAATATGATTATCAGGATTGCAACATTGCAGTGCGGCAGATGATGGTATATTCACCGTTTAAAAAAAACTTGGCTCAAGTCGCAATGTCGCATTCCTGCCCCCGGCTCCCGTAAAAAGAAACCGTCCGCTCAGAAGGGCAAATCACATCATGCCGCCACTCATGGGTGTCGTCGGGGTTACTGTCCCGCCGGTACTCCGCCAAAAAACCGGTGGTTGGTCATGTTGCGAAACATCCCCGAATAGTTGCCGAAACCGCCGGTCACGGGAATCCTCCCCGGTTGAGCCTGTATTCGGCTCATCATGCCGGTCAGGAACGGGCTGTCCATCCTGTTTGCCGTTATTGCCGACAGGTTGCTGTTGATCGTCCCCATCATGCCGCGATAACGGTTCAGATTCCAGCCGCCATTCATGTCCAACCCCGCCTGTCCCGCCATCAGGGCGGCCATCTTCCGGGCGGTGTCATGCATGACCTGATACCGGGCCGCGTCCGATCCCGACCGGGCGCCGGCGACATAATCCGCCATCATGTTACTACCGGCCGGCAGGTTCATCTGGTTGCGCAGTTGAATCATGGCTTCATTCAGGGTCATCCCCGGATTGGCGGCCATTTTCTCCTCCATGAGGGTGGAGAAGGGACTGATGAAGTTACTGTTCACCGAGCCGGAAACCGCCTCGGCGGGGAGAGTGAGCAGGTAGCTTTCCGGAACGGTTTGATTGGTGTCCATGTCCATGGTTCGCCCTTTTATGGCCAGGGCGATAATCGGATGGCGCCCCAGATCCGCGGTGGCCACGTTCAGGGTGTAGGCGCCATCGGCGCCTGTGGTGGTTGAAGGTTCTCCGGCATCCGGTTGGTAGTTGCCGTTCTTGTCCAGAAAGACGGTCGCCCCCACGAGATAGCCGTCGGCGACGGTTCCGGCCACGGCTGAAGTCGCGGCCACCGTTGTCGGATTGCTTCCACCACAGCAACCGGCCACCAGGCCCACTGCAAGGAGTGCCGCCGCCATACTATCATTTGAGCCATGATGAATGTCCATTTAATTGGAGGAGGTGGATATGGTGAACAGCATGTTAAACGCTACTTTGCCGTGTACCAGAACTTGGCGTTACGCACCTTGCCGTCTTTCAACAGGAACTTGCAGATGACGCTGTATTTCCCTTTTTTAGAGAGATCGAAATCGGCGCCGAAGTGCCCCTGCATCCCCATGAGTTCCTTGGTCTGCTCCACCTTGTCCGTTCCCTGAACCTTGGCCTTGACCTCCCCCACGGTGAGGGCTTTTCCGCTCTTGGCGTCCTGGAATTCAGCCGCCAGGTGATGGGTCTCCTTCATCCCCTTGGGCATCTCCATCCCCTTCATATGCTCTTTCATGTTTATCACTTTGAATGTTGCTTTCACACCATCCACCACTTCCTGATGCGCCACATCCCCCATCTCCATCATGCCATGGCCGCCATGTCCCATATCCATGGAACCATGGTCACTGTGGTCCATGGCGGCAAAGGAAGTCAGCGGGAGCGCCACGGAAAAAAGCGTTGCGATGAGTATGGTAGATTTTTTCATGATTATTTCTCCTTGAGTGTTGAGATAGCTCTTGGACAGAGCTTGCATTCAGTGTGCCAACAGGTAAGATGCTTATTTTGTTGCTGAGATGTTTGGCGTGACGTTTTGGTGCTGAAGAGTATTCAACAACAGATGTGGAATATTCTTTAGTGGCGGTTTCCGGAGCGGCTCTCAATGTTTCATCCCTGAATACTTCAGTCTCCCTTTTTTCAAGTCCCGGCTCTTCAGCAACACGAAGATCACGGGGGTCATGATGAGGACATGCACCGCCGAGGAGATCATCCCGCCGATCATGGGGGCGGCTATGGGCTTCATGACGTCGGCGCCGGTCCCCGTGGACCACATGATGGGAATCAGTCCCAACAGGGCCACGGCCACGGTCATCAGCTTGGGGCGGAGGCGCAAGACTGCCCCCTCGAAGGTGGCGTCGTAGATATCCTGTTCCGTGCATGGCCCGTTGATCAGTTTCTTGTCCAACGCCTCATGGAGATAGATGACCATCACCACACCGGTCTCCACGGCGATGCCGTAGAGGGCGATGAACCCCACCCAGACCGCCACCGACAGGTTGTACCCCAGGGCCGACACCAGGTAGACCCCGCCCACCAGGGCGAAGGGGACGGAGAGCATGACCATGCTCGCTTCCAGGGCCGAATGGAAGGTGAAGTAGAGGAGGATGAAGATGATCAGGATGCCGGCGGGAACCAGCATCTGCAACCGGGCCTTGGCGCGAATTTGGTTTTCCCACTGGCCGGACCAGGCCACGTAATAACCGGGGGGGAGCTTAAGCCCTTTCTCCAGGCGCTCCTTGGCCTCGGTGACAAAGCCACCCATGTCCCTACCGCGCACATTGAGAAAGACCAGCGACCTTAAGAGTCCTCCCTCACTGTTAATCTCCGGGGCGCCGGTGGAGATCGTGAGCTTTGTCACCATGGAGAGGGGAACCTGGGCCCCCTCCATCCCCGCCACCAGGATGCGCCGGATGGCCGGCATGTTGTCGCGGTAATCCCGCAGGTAGCGAATCCTGATGGGGAAACGGTTGCGCCCCTCCACCGCCGTGGAGAGAGTGGCGCCCCCCAGGGCGGTTTCGATGACATCCTGAATATCGGTCACGTTAACCCCATAGCGGGCCGCCGCCTCCCGATCTATATCTATATCCAGGTAATTGCCGCCGGTGACCCGTTCGGCCACTACGTCGGCGGCGCCGGGGATCGGCTTGAGGATCGTCTCGGCCTGAAGCGCCAGATTTTTCAACACATTCAAATCATTGCCGAATATTTTGACCCCCAGGTCGGTCCTGACTCCGGTGGAAAGCATGTTGATCCGGTTGATGATCGGCTGGGTCCAGCCGTTTCTTACTCCGATCTGCCGGAGCCTGGCGTCCAGTTCGGCCACGATGTCGGCCTTCTTCATCCCCGGTCGCCATTGGTCCTTGGGCTTGAGGATGATGATGCTCTCGAACATGGATACCGGCGCCGGGTCGGTGGAGCTCTCGGCCCTCCCCACCTTCCCCAGGACATGTTCCACCTCGGGCAGACTCTTGATGATTTTGTCCTGCACCTGGATAATCCGCTTGGCTTCCGTTATGGAGACGTTGGGGAGCGTTACCGGCATATAGAGGAGCGACCCCTCATCCAGGGGGGGCATGAACTCGCTGCCAAGGTTCATGAACAGCGGAACGGCAAGGCCCAGAGCCAGCAGGTTCAGGGCGATGGTGGTTTTTTTCCAGAGCAGCACCCACCGGATAACCGGCGAATAGAGTCTGATGAAGAACGTGGAAACCGGGTTGGAACTCTCCGGCGGCATTTTTCCCCGCATGAAGTAGTACATCAATACCGGCACCAGAGTGATGGCGATGAGAGCCGACCCCATCATGGAGAAGGTCTTGGTGAAGGCCAGCGGATGGAACAGCTTCCCTTCCTGTCCCTCCAGCATGAAGACCGGTACGAAGGAGAGGACGATGATCGCCAAGGAGAAGAATATGGCCCGCCCCACCTGCTTGGCCGAGGCTATGACGACCTCCAACCGTCTGCTTGCCCGTTCTTGGGGGGGTATCTCTGAAAGGTGGCGGTAGCAGTTCTCCACCATGATGACCCCGGCATCCACCAGAACGCCGATGGCGATGGCAATTCCCCCCAGTGACATGATGTTGGAGGAAACCCCCATCAGCTTCATGGTAATGAAGGCGATGAGCACCGAGATGGGGAGGGTCAGGACGATCACCAGGGCGCTCTGGAAGTGGAGCAGGAAGAGCAGGATCACCAGTGAGACGACGAATGACTCCTCCAGCAGGTTATGTTTCAGGGTATCGATGGCCCGTTGGATCAGGTCGGAGCGGTCGTAGGAGACCATGATCTTCACCCCGGGAGGTAAACCTTTTTCCAGATCCTTGATTTTCAACTTGACCCGATCAATGACATCCTTGGCGTTCTCGCCGTAGCGCATGACCACAATGCCACCCACCGCTTCACCATCACCATTCATCTCCAACAGGCCGCGGCGAATGGCCCCCCCCATCTGCACGGTACCCAGATTCCGGAGATAGATGGGGGTTCCCCGCTGGTCGGTTCCGACAACGATATTTTCCAGGTCACCCTTGCTACTCACATACCCCCGCCCCCGAATCAGGTACTCGGCGTCAGCCTGCTCCATCAGCCGTCCCCCAACGTCCTTGTTGGAGGCCTTCACCGCATCGATGACTTTGATGGTCTTGATCTTGTAGGCAAAGAGCTTGTTGGGGTCCAGATCAATCTGGTATTCGCGCACATACCCGCCGATGGAGGCCACCTCGGCCACCCCCTGGACGGTGTTGAGCTGGTAGCGGACGAACCAGTCCTGCAGGGTCCTGAGCTGTTCCAGGTCGTACCCCTTCCCTTCAATCGTATACCAGAAGACATGGCCGACACCGGTGCCGTCGGGACCAAGGGTGGGAACCACGCCGGGGGGAAGCAGCGATGCCGCATAATTCAGCCGTTCCAGGACGCGTGTCCGGGCCCAGTAGATATCGGCCTTGTCCTCGAAGATCACGTAGATCATGGAGAAGCCGAAGGCGCTGGAGGCGCGGACGGCGCGGACCTGGGGGAGCCCCTGCAGATTCACCGCCAGCGGGTAGGTCACCTGATCTTCCACCACCTGGGGGGAGCGGCCGGGATAATCGGTAAAAACGATTACCTGATTGTCGGAGAGGTCGGGAATCGCATCCACCGGTGTCTTGTAGAGTGACCAGACCCCCCAGGCGATGATCAGCCCGAAGAGCATCAGGATGATGACCCGGTTCCGGGCGGAATATTCGATAATTTTTTCTATCATGAAGTCACAACTCCAATGGAACGCGGATGACGCGGATCAGGCGGATGTTCGCGGATTTTTATGCTGGTTGGAAAACACCACTCGTCGAAATTCCGGTTTTTTCCCGAAGTTCAGAAGTAGACAGACCTCACGATCAGTAGCGCGAAGGTAATTGGTCAACTGAGCAACATGTTCCTCGTGAATGTTCTCGGCGGTTTTGAGCTCAATGATGACCAGTTCGTTAACCTGGATATCCGTAAAATATTCGCCCATCTCCACACCGGAATAATAGACCTTGAGACACTGCTGTTGCCCGACAATCATGCCGGATCGACGAAGTTCAAATACCATGGCGTTCTCATAAACTTTCTCAAGAAAACCGTAACCGAGAACGTTCTAGACTTTAAAGAAAAACCCAATGATCGATTCGGTCAACTGTTCATGCAACATGACATCTCCTTAGAGATCCGCGTTAATCCGCGCAATCCGCGTCATCCGCGTTCTATTGAAGTTTACATTTTCATATCATCCATGGAAATGCCGCCCTTGCTTGCGGGAGACGCACCCGCCGGTGCCTGCCCCTCATGTCCACCTTTAGCCGGTCCCTGATTTTGCAGCTGCGCTTCGGAATCGATGAGATAGCCGCCGGATACCGCCACCTTGTCGCCCGCTTTAAGGCCGGACAGAATCTGGAGCTTGTCATCCACCCGCTCGCCCACCTGGACGTCCCGTGGTTCAAACATGCCGGGCGCTGTTTCCACCCAGGCCACCTGGCGCTTTCCCGTATCCATGACCGCCGTTACCGGGATGACGATCCCCCTGATCAGGGGAACCCTGATGATGGCGTTGACGAACATGTCGGGTTTCAACCTCCCGCCGGTATTGGCCATTTCAACGCGGGCCTTGACGGTATGGGTCTTGGGATCGTGAAACGGATAAACAAAACCGATTCGGCCATTGACCGCAACATGTTGGTCACCCGAAGAGCGGATTTCTACCCGTTGTCCCACCCGTACGTAGGGGACTTCGTTTTCAAAGATATCGATCTCCACCCAGACTCTGGAGAGATCGGCAATATTAAAGAGAACCGTTCCCGTGTTCACGTACTCCCCCTCCTGCACCATCTTTTCGATGACGACGCCGGCAAGTGGGGTATAGATGGGGAGCCGGATGTTCGGCTTGCCGGCTTTCTCCAGTTCGGCTATCTGGCTTTCCTTGACCCCGAAGAGCATCAGACGCTGCCTGGCCGACGATACCAGTCCTTCACCGCTTTGGGAAATAGAGGCAAGGGGTGAATCTTTTAACTGATTACGGCTCTTGATTGCCAGCAGATATTCCTGCTGGGTCGCCAGAAGGTCTGGCGAATAGATCTCGGCCACCGGCTGTTCCTTGCTGACGATATCCCCCACCTTGTTCACATGCAGTTTGTCAATCCGTCCGGCAATCCAGGCGGTGACCTTGGCCTGACGTGACTGGTCATACTGAACGATACCAACGGCGTTGATCTCCTTGTCCAGGGTGGTCTGCTGAGCAGTAACGGTGGCGACGTTGGCCATGACCCGTTGGGTCGGCGAGAGGGAGACCCGGCCGAGCAACTCTCCCTGCTGTTTTGAGGGCTGAGCGGAGTCGAGGCCCGCACTCTGGGCGCCGCCTGCTGCGTCATCAAGCTTCTTGATCAGTTCCATGCCGCAGATGGGACAGCTTCCCGGCTTATCCTTGATGATGAACGGATGCATGGAGCAGGTATAGAGCTGTTTCCCCTGGGCCGACTTCCCGGCGGCTGCGTGGTCGTGCCCCAGGTGCCGCCAGGCATACCAACCGCCACCCGCGGTCACCGCCAAGGTGACAAGCATAAGGGGAATTATGATTTTCTTTTTCAGGGTCATGGTTAACCTCGGTGAATTTTTGTCTTATCCGCGTGCATCCGCTGGATCCGCGTCATCCGCGTTCTATTTATTCTGACTTTCCATTAACTCGGCGCCCACCACCGCTTCCAGTTGAGCCAGCTTCATCATGTATTCGGCCTGGGATCCGATCAGTTCCCGCTGGTAGTTGAACAGGTTAACCCTGCCGTCCAGGAGGGTCAGGAAGTCCACCTTGTTAACCTTGTAACTGATGACCGCCGACTCCAGGGACTGTTCCGCCTGGGGGATGATTCCCCCCTGATAGAGTTCCACCAGTTTCCGGCGGCTTTCGATCTGGGCCAGAAGGTCGTTGACTGAATAGCCGATACTGCTCTTGAGCCCATTCAGCTCCTCCCGTGCCATGGTCGTTTCCGACGACGCCTCCGCCACCATGGCCTGACGGCGTTCCCGTTGCAGGGGGAGGTTGAAGGTCATCCCCATGGTGAACATGTTGTAGCCGGGATCATTCATGGACTCTTCCCGGAACATGTACTCGAAAAAGAGGTTGAAGTCGGGATAGTTCTCTTTCTGCGCCAGTCGGTGGGACGCCTCCCCCTTGTTGGTCAGACTGGTCAGACTTTTTATCTGGGGCCTTTGGGCGAAAGCCGTCTCTTTCAGTTGCCGGGAGGAGAGAGAGAGCACGGGGAGCCGGAAATCGGCGATCCTTCCCACCGGAGTAGCATCGGGACGATTGAGGAGGTAGTTCAATGACGCTTCCAGACTTTTGCGCTGCTGATACAGGGTAATCCGCATCTCTAGTAACTTGGATTTTTCCAGGCTTGCCTTGAAGATATCCTGCTGCACCCCTTGCCCCACCGAGTACTTGGTCTCCGCAATGACCCTGAAATCATCAAGGATTCTCAGGTTCTTCTCCACTATCTCCAGGGATTTGTCCAGGGCGTAGAGTTGATAGTAGCTCTCCTTGACCATCCGGATCAGCTCCAGTGTGCGCTCTTCCATGGCCCATTGGTAGGAATCTGCTTCGTGTCGGGCCATTTCCTGCTTGACTCCCCGCTTCCCCCAGAAGGGGAGTTGCTGGGAGATGCCGATGACCTTCGCGGTCTGGGGGTCTTTGTTGAAGGCTGACGGCTCCCGCGCCACCAGATTCTGCAGCTTGAACATGAACATGGGGTCGTCCAGGGCGCCTGCCTGCCGGGATCTGCTTACGAACATCCGCCAGCGGGCATGGGACGACTTCAGTTCCGGATTATCAGCCAGAGCGGATTTTATCAGGTTCCCCAGGTTTTCCGGCGGAGCCGGCTCTGATGCAGAGGAGCAGTTGGCTGCAAGGATGATGAAAAGCAGTATAGTGAGAAGAAGATTCCGTTTTGACATGAGGGCCTCGCTGCAAATATCCTGAAAAACTGCCGAAACAGGAAAAAATCGAAAAAAGACCATAATCCTTGAACCGCAAAGACGCAAAGTACGCAAAGAAAACAGGGGAGAAACGACGGAACCTGGATTCTTTTTTGGTTTACCTCAAAAAAGCTTTTTCTTTACGGTTCCTTTGCGTCTTTGCGGTGAAATGTTTTCGCTGTTATCCCGTATTTTTCCAGACGGTAAATGAGGGTGTGTCGGGGAATCCGCAAGAAGCGGGCAGCGGCAGCCTGATTCCAGTCGTTTCGCTCCAGGGCATTCACCACGACTTCCCGCTCCAACTGTTCCAGCGAGTATCCCTCATCGGGAAGGTTGATGACCGTGGTGTCAGGTTGGCGTCGTGGGGTATTTTTCACCATCTTATCGGGGAGTTGAGCCAGGGTGATGGTTTCTCCGTCACGCATGATGAGGAGGCGCTCCACGCTGTTTTCCAGCTCGCGAACATTGCCGGGCCATGAGTATGAAACCAGGGCATCAAGGGCATCCTTGTCCAGCGTAACCTTTTCGCCGCCATGCTTGGCGCAGAAAGAGCGGATCAGCAGCGGGATATCATCGCGCCGTTCCCGCAGCGGCGGCAGGTGGAGCGGGATGACGGCCAAACGGTAGTACAGATCCTCGCGGAAGCTTCCGGATGCCAGGGCCTGGTCCATATCCAGATTGGTGGCGGCAACGATGCGAGCATCCAGCTTCCGGGGTGTAGTCCCCCCCACCGGTTCCACCTCCTTTTCCTGCAGCGCCCGAAGGAGCTTGGGCTGCAGTTCCAGCGGCAGATCACCCACCTCGTCCAGGAACAGGGTCCCCCCTTCCGCCGCCTGAAACTTGCCGATCTTGTCCCGCACCGCGCCGGTGAAGGCCCCCTTCAGATGCCCGAACAGTTCGCTTTCCAGCAGATCGCGGGGGATGGCGGCGCAGTTGATGGCCAGAAACGGAGCGTCCCGGCGCGAGCTGTTTGCATGTAGGGAGCGGGCAACCAGCTCCTTGCCGGTGCCTGATTCCCCGGTTATCAGCACGGGCGCCTCGGTATCGGCCACCTTCCGGATGACATCAAAAACCTTCTCCATCTCCTTGGAAGAGCCGATGATGGTGCGGAAATCGGCTTTATCCGCCAACTGACTTCTCAGACGCCGGTTTTCTTGTGTCAACCCGCTGAACTGGAGAGCTTTTATGATCGTCAGCTTGAGCGCCTCGCGGTTGAACGGTTTGGTGATGTAGTCGTGGGCTCCGGCTTTCATGGCCTCCACCGCAACGTCAATCGTCCCGAAGGCGGTGATGATGACCACTACCATTTCCGGTGCGCGCTCCTTTACGGATTTGAGCAGCATGAGCCCATCCATGCCGGGCATCTTCATGTCGGTGATGACCAGATCCGGCCGGGATTGTTCGAACAGATAGAGACCCTCTTCTCCCGAAGATGCAGCCTGAACTTCGTACCCGGCTTCCTGGAGGTTATATTCCAGCACCCGTCTGAGGGAGGTGTCGTCATCGATCACCAGAATTTTCGCCTTCAAATTGCTCCTCCACCGGCCGCACCTTACGACGGCAATCTGACCTTGACGGTTGTCCCGCCACCGGCTTCGCTTTCAACCGTCATGGCGCCGCCATGACTCTCGATGATTTTTCTGGTGATCGCCAGTCCCAACCCCGTTCCTTCTTCCTTGGTGGTAAAGAATGGCTCGAAAATCCGTCCCAGATTCTCCGCTTTGATCCCGTGGCCGGTGTCCCGAAAACTGATTTCAGATCCGGCTCCCGGGACAACCCTGGTGGAGATGACGACGGATCCGCCCGGTGGGGTGGCTTGCAGGGCGTTGATGATGATGTTGAGAAATGCCTGGCGAAGCTTTTCCCCATCAGCCTCAACTGTTACGGGGGCGGGAGGTGGTTCCAGAACGAGTAGAATCTCCCGCTTCCGGGCGTCCTGAGCCACCAGGGTGGCGATTGTCTCCAGCTCTTCCTGTACCGAACAGAGCTGCAGCTCCGCCGGTTGCGGCCGCGCCATCTGCAAAAAATCCTCCACCACCCGATTGAGACGCTCCGTTTCCTTGATCTGAATCTCCATGAACTCGTATTTGGGATCACCGGGCCGGTAGTCGTCTTTCAATATTTCAGCGCTCCCCCGAATGGAACCGAGGGGGTTGCGGATTTCATGAGCCAGCACAGCCGCCATCTCTCCCAGAGTAGAGAGTCTTTCGGCGCGTCGCAACTGCTCCTCGATGGTAATGATCCTTTCCGACTGGGACCGGAGTTTTTCATAGGATTCGGCCAGCCCCCTGGCGGTCTCCCGCAGTTGGGCGCTTCGCTCTTGTTCCTTCTGGGAGAGAAAGCCGGTTATCCCCCCCACGATGTTATAGAGAAGTATCTCCAGATATTTCTCCATCTCCAGGGTCAGCTCTCCTCCCCACTGGAACAGGATATGGGGGGCGTAGACGATGCTGACCAGGATGGAGCAGGCCAGTCCGCCGCGGAAACCATACCGGAAGGCGGCCAGGATAATGGGGAGGTAATAGAGCCGCTGATAGATATCGTGCAAAAAATGGAGCTGCAGCGGTGTCAGGTAGTGTAGCAGGCTGATGCCGATGATGGAGAGAATCAGGATGAATGGCTCTACCCATTTCTTCATACTTTCCCCGACCCCATGATCTCACCGTCCTTCAGGGTGATGGTTCTATCCGCATAAGCCCCGTTTCCCGGATTGTGCGTCACCATGACCACGGTCTGGCCGGCATCGTTCAGTTTCCTGAAAAGTCTCATGACTCCCTGGCTGCTTCCGGAGTCAAGGTTGCCGGTGGGCTCATCCGCCAGGAGGATATGGGGCTTATTGATCATGGCGCGGGCGATGGCGACCCGCTCCTGTTCGCCGCCGGAGAGCTGATTGGGGAGACGGTGGAGCTTGCTCCCGAGTCCGACCTGCTCCAGGATCTGACGGGCGGCGTCCCTCTTTGCCGCCGTTTTCATCTTGACGATGGCCAGCGGCAGCATGACGTTCTCCAGGGCGGTGAGGTAGGAGATGAGGTGAAAGGACTGGAAGACGAACCCCAGGTTCCGAGCCCGGAAGTCGGCGAGCTTTTCTCCCGGAAGTCGGTACAGTGCGATGCCGGCCATCTCCACTTCACCCGAGGTGGGATGGTTCATCCCCCCCAGGATGGAAAGAAGGGTGCTTTTGCCGGAGCCGGACTCCCCCATGATGGTGATGAACTCGCCGGCCTGGATGGTGATGTCCACTCCACGCAGCGCCTGGACGATTTCATCACCGCTTTTGTACTGCTTGGTCACATTCCTGATTTTGATGAGTGCCATGAGCTCCTCCTGTCAGAGAGCGCGCAACGCTTCCGTTGGGTCCATTTTCGCGGCATGGAGCGCCGGGTAGAGGCCGGCCGCTATCCCTAAAACCACCGCCAGCAAGATGGAACCCAGCGCCACATCGCCGTCCCAGGTGAGGAGCGTAAGTTTACTTTCCGCCATGAAGGTGAGCGCCAGCTTTGCCCCCCCCATGCCGGCGGCATAACCCAGAAAACCGGCCAGGGTACTGACCAAAGCCGCCTCCAGAAGGATGATCCGGATGATATGGCTTCTGCGAAAGCCGATGGCTCGAAATACCCCGATCTCGGTGGTCCGCTCGTTGACGCTCCCCATCATGGTGACGAAGACGATGAGGGAGCCGATGAAGAGGACTACGGCGGCCATGGCATAGGAGAACCGCTTGAATTGGTCCAGCGCCTTGAGCCGTCCCTCCACCACCTGCTGTATGGCGGACACCTTGGTTTCGGGGAGTTTTTCCGCTAGCTGGGTCACCATGTCGCTTATGGGGCAACCGGAGCAGAGGGCAGCCACCTCCACCAGTGAGATCTTTCCCTCTTTCCCCAGCAGGGTTTGGGCTTTTTTCAGGGAGGTAAAGATGAGAGAGTCGTCCTGGGAGCCGGTCTGACCCAGGATACCGGCCACCTTGAAGCTTTCTCCCCTGATCCGGACGGTTCCCCCGGTTTCCACGGAGAGGACTCTTGCGGCATCGCTCCCCAGAAGCAGCTCATGATCCCCCTTGGGCGTTTCACCAAATATCTGCCACCACTGTTTCATCTTCAGCTCGGCGTCAAAGTTGACCCCCACCAGCAGGAGATCATGGCTCCCCACCTTGACCCCACCCAGCACCTTCGGGCTGATGGTCGCCACGTTCTTGCTGTTTTTGATGCTGCCGATGGTAGAGAGGTCACGTTCATGCAGTTCGCGCTGATCGAAGGTGACGCCACCAAGGCTGATGCCGCCGTAGTTCATGGCCAGGCCGTTGCTCTGGGGGACGATGAGGATGTTGGCCCCGAACTCATCCATCTTTCGCTGGATGTCGCCGGACATGGATCTGGTGAGAGTCACCAGGGTGACGATGGTGGCGATTCCCACGGTGAGGCCGATGGTAAGAAAGGCCATCTTGCCCTTGCGGCGCTTCAGGTTGTTGAGAGAGATGGTATGGAGCTGCATGGGTATCCTTTCAATCTATTTTTGCTGGAAAAGTCGTGCTCCACCCTTCAGGTCACCGACGGTGATGGTGAGGTTCGCCCCTTTAATCTGATGTGGCAGGTACGAGGGGTTGCAGCCGCCGCCGGAATTGGGGCCGATCCGGTTGATGGCGAATTTCTGATTGCAGTTCTTGCAGTTCATCTTGTCACCCTGCTGCTCGTACCCTTTTTTTGCCTGATAACAGACATCGCAGGCATCGAAGGCGGTGCGGTAGCTGCCGTCAGGGGCCTTGACCACGAAGAAGGCTATCTCCTTGCCGCCATCTTCGAAACGGAAGAAGTGGGCCTTGTTGTCGTCGAACTTGGCCACGGGAATAGTTGCCACTGTGCCGGTTGCCTTGACTTTCTCATACTTTCCCAGGGAAAAGGCCCCGGCGGTGAGAACGTTCAGCAGCATTCCCCCCGCGACAACCATTATCACCACCACCTGTTTTACTCCAATCAGCGACATTGCGGACTCCTTTTCACTGTTGTTGTTACACCGACGGCCCTGCTCCCGCAACCGCCGCAGTTTTTTGCCGACCAAGCGATCATGCCGATCTCCTTGCCGGTAACCTGTTTGAACTGTTCCGGTGTCAGCACCTCGCGGACCTTGCTGTCGAAGCCTGCTGTTGTTACCTTCAGCGCCAGGGTATCGGCTCCGATGATTTTTGGGTCGTAGCCGACCGTGATGATACCCCCGGCAACATCCACGGCGACGACCGCGACACCTCGTTCACGTTCAAGCGTTGCCGTGATGATATTCAAACAACGGTCACAGGTCATACCGTTTGTTTGCAGCAGCGCCACAGCCTCCGCTGCCGCGCCGATCCTGACGCGGCAGGCCAGGAGCACGAGCATGGTGATGACCGTGAGGACGAGGAGCGCGGTACTTATAATTTTTGTCCGCATGATGAACCTCCCGGCGTTACCAGCGACTCTTATCAAGAGCCATGCCAACTTCTTTATTCCTTTCATTGCGCCGATATGGTGAACTTTTTTCGGTTTTCATGCTTGGTGACTCTACAGATAAAAAGGGGGTGAGTGAAGAATATTCTATCTGGTGTGGAATATTCTTCATGCAGGAGGACAAACGGCAAAAGCCGCACCCTCAAGGGTACGGCTTTTGTTTGTAGTCCGCCAGAGTGGAGAAGAATTACTTGGCGGCGGGAGCGGCTGCGTCGGTGGGAACTTCTTCTTTCTTGGCTTTCTTTGCTTTCTTGTGTTTTTTGTGTTTTTTTGCCGGTTTGGCGGCTGCTTCTTCTTTCTTCACGTCAGCGGCGACGGCAGGAGCGGCGGCAGGAGCAGCGGGAGCCGGCTCAGCGGCGCATACGATACCAGCGAAGGAAAGAGCAACAAGAGCAGCAACGATTGAGGACAGAACTTTTTTCATTTTGTGTCTCCCTATGTAAGTTTGAACAACTGATCATGCTATAGCACGTTGCGTGCCATACTGATGAATTAAATTAACTGCCGGATATTACTACACTATTTTTTCAGTAGCGCGGGGTGATGCCCGGCTGACGCTCCATATGATCTTTTTAATGCCTTATATGGGGTGGACTCCATCTCGGCAAAGCCGGGGCAAGCATAAACGGATGAAATACCGGTTCATATCCTACATCCATTCAACATATCAGACAGTCAGACGGTCTGAGTGTCTGACCGTCTGATAGCCATTTGTGGGTGCGGACTTCATGGGGTGATGCTCGCGTCGGCTTGTAGTGTCGTTGCCTAAGCGGCATGGTGACGTCGATTACTGATACTATTTTTCCCGGAAGGTATAGCGGTAGACAAAGCTCTTTGGCTGGTAAAAATCAACGGCCTTGCCGCCGATCTCCGCGTAGGGGTAGCCGAAGGTATTGAGAGGCGGACCTGCCTGAAGGGGATTCAGCACGATATCGCGACCGGCGGCGATGACTACCCGGTAGGCGTCGACGCCACCCCAGAAGTAATCACGCCATTCTTTAGTTTTCGTATCCTTCAGCTCAAGCTTTTCCACCAGCATGGCCTTGCGTACATCCGCCGGGTCAGCCGTCACCCAGCCGTAGCCGGGAAGGAAGAACTCGGCCCAGCAGTGTTGGTAGGTTGTTATATCCTCTTCGAGTTTCTTCCCCAGGCGAATACCGAAGAGTTCCCGGGCAGGAACCCCAACGGCGCGACAGAGGGCGATGTAGACTGATGAGATATCGGTGCACTTCCCCCCCGGTTTCTGAAGCAGGGCGCAGACGTCACCCTTGCCGCAGCCGATGGTTGCAGGGTCGCGGTACATGTTGCCGCAGCACCAGTCGTAGATGGCTTTCGCCTTTTCCCGCACCGTTTTTTTTCCTTTGGTGATCTTGTCCGCCAGTTTCTTTACCTCGCCGTCCAGGGGTGAAAGGCTGGTCGGCTTCAGGTATTCGGAGTAGTCCGCCCGGTTCCACATGGGCTCTGTCGTGGGAAGGTTTGTTTGTCGGATTTCCTTGCGCTCCACGGCAAATGAGAAGGTGAGTCTGCGACTCTTGGCGTCGGCAGGCCACTGGGCATACAGCATGGGGGTGCCGTATACCTCTTCCGTGTATACGCCGGAAGAAACGTAATCGCCCGACACCTTGATGTCACTTACGTTCTGGTAGCGATCCCTCACCGGATATGGCACCCAGAGTTTAGCCTCCTTTCCCGCCTCCTTGGCGGACAGATCAACCTCAAGGGTGACGATGCCGGAACGATTGGCGGCGAATGCTGTCGCGGCAATCAACAGGCAGAGCGACAGGACAAACAGTACGAACTTTTCTTTCACAAGAGCTCCTTTTCTGGGGTAGTCCCCCCGGTTGCGGGGAGTTTTTTGATCCGTATGCGACTGTCGCTGAAATTCAGAGAGAGCTGCCGCTCCCGATTCAATCAAGCGGATAAACGGCAAAAGCCGCACCCTTACGGGTACGGCTTTTGTATGTAAACTGCCGGGGTGGAGAAGTATTACTTGGCGGCAGGAGCGGCAGCGTCAGCAGGAACTTCTTCCTTTTTTGCTTTCTTGGCTTTTTTGTGTTTCTTCTTTGCCGGCTTGGCGGCTTTTTCTTCTTTCTTCACGTCAGCGGCGGCGGCGGGAGCGGCGGCAGGAGCAGCAGGAGCCGGCTCAGCGGCGCAAACGATACCGGCGAAAGAAAGAGCAACAAGAGCAGCAACGATTGAGGACAGAACTTTTTTCATTTTATGTCTCCATGGGTAAGTTTAAATAGCTGATCATGCTATAGCATGTTGCGTGCCATGCTGATTTATTAGTTTAACTGTTTGATATCGCAGTGCTATTTTTTAAGGTAACGCGTGATGATGCCGTGCCGAGGCCCCGTATGCTCTTTTTAATGCCTCATATGGGGTGGATCCCTTCTCCTCCTCACTCCCTTTCGCGTATGACTGCAAGATATTTTCCTGTTTCCCCGAGACGTACGGCGCTGACCTCAACGGAAAGCAGGTCGCCCCCCGTTCTCTTCTGGTTGGTTCTGTAACGGTAAGTTTTTTCATTCATGATGATGGTTGTCCGTTTCCGGACCTCTGCGGAAGAGGCCTCCGGCTCGAAATCAGTGACCCGCTTTTCCAGGATCTCTGCTTTGGTCTGTCCGTAAAGGGTGCACGCCTGTTCGTTGACAAAGATAATTTTCCCCGTATCATCGATGATCCAGACGGCATCGTTGGTTGCCTGGGCAAGAGCCAGAAACTGGTCGGCAAGCTCGCGAGCCCGTAGCTCATTCTCTTTTCGTTGGGTGATATCGAGGATGAAACCGCCGGTATAGCGGCCTGATTCGGTATGAATGGGGAACTTTGTGGTTGAATAATACCTGCCGTTAATTTCATCATCTTCCTGGAAAACCTTATCCGATTCCAGAACCTTCCGGTCTTCCTCCACGACTCGCCGGGCGATTTCAGGAGGGAGTAACTCCGCCATTTCCCTGCCGATAATTCGGTCAAGAGGCAAGTTGAATATCTTTTCGAAGTTTCTGCTGAGCAGCACCGGTCTTGATGCTTCATCCTTGATATAGGTATGTACCGGAGTGTGCTCCAGGAATTGCCGCATCAATTCCTGGGTTCCGCGAAGTTCGATTTCGGTGCTTTTGAGAGTTGATATGTCCTGAAACACCAGAAGCAGGTGATGTTTTCCTTTCTGCGTCAGGCGGGACATGCTGCAATAGCTCCAGAGTTCCCTGCCGAAGCTCGTGGTGTGATGAAATTCATTCCGAGCCTCGACGCCTGTGGAGATCACCGTTCGCGCCATGACGATGAGCCCGCTCTTTTGCCATGATTCCAGGTCATTATAGTTCTGCTGGAGCAGGGATTCCCGCCTTATGTCGAGAAGTGTCTCGGCGGCGTCATTTACCATGATGCACCGTCCTGTTTCATCGTAAGACATCATCCCCACGGAGAGCGACTCGGTCATGCGGCTCTTCAGGGTTATTTCCTGGAAAAGTTTGTTGTTGTCACTGTGGTCCGTCAGGCTGTAACCTTCGATGAAGCGGTACGTGCTTTTCTGCCGGTCAAAATAGATGGGGTAGCCCGCTCCCTGCAGCGCGGTCATATAGCGGTACACGGTCCTCTGGGTGACTTCCAGCGTTTCGGCCAGTTGGGTTGGGCTCTGCGCGATGCCGCCGCTCAGCAAGCGGAGTATCTTCAGAAGCGATTCCATCTTTGCTGATTTGTTGAAGGTCATTTCAATCACACATGAATTTCTGTTGCGCAACAACACTTCCGAAAGATGGCGCTATTGTTGCGACGCGCGCACGAATTATTTCGCTCTTGAATAGTCGTGCATTCCGGACTGACACACCGTTGTCAGTTTAGCAGTGTAGCATGTTCATGTCGGAATTGCTTGAGTTGTATATTGAGGCATGGAATGAAAACTTTTTGCATCTTGTCCCGGGTTATGAAGCAGTGGCTGTTTGCCATGGCGCTGCTGTTGTTTTTATTCGTTTCCGGCATCATGGCTCATCAGACGAAATCCGCGTCACCATCTTCCATTCCTCTGACGCCCCAGGAACGCGTCTGGCTTGCCGGGAACCACACGGTGCGCGTCCGTGTTTTCGACTGGCCCCCCTATATGTTCACCCAGCCCGTTTCGGGTATTGCCGTTGATTACATTGATGCCGTCGCCAAGCGGCTCGGTTTCAAGGTCGAGTTTGTGGCCGGTTCTCTCATCTGGTCTCAGGCGATGGCGGACGTTAAGGGTGACCGCAGGTATTTTGATCTGCTCCCGACCATGAGCCGTACCCCGGAAAGGGAAAGGGAGTTCGCCCTGACCAACGACTACCTCACCGCTCCCTGGGTACTGTATACCCGTAGTAACAGCCCCTATATCACCGGTCTGGAAAGTCTCGGCGGCAAGAGCGTGGCTTCGGAAAAGGGGTATCTGATCTCCGATAAAATCAGAAAGGACTACCCCGCCATCCGGATCCTGGACGTGGAACGTTCCA
Source organism: uncultured Desulfuromonadales bacterium (assembly GCA_903929485.1). Classification (GTDB taxonomy): domain Bacteria; phylum Desulfobacterota; class Desulfuromonadia; order Geobacterales; family CAIOGM01; genus CAIOGM01. The sequence goes on along the minus strand of CAIYUY010000208.1, from coordinate 1,956 downwards.
CGGAGGCTCTTCATGCCGTGGCCACCGGGCAGGCGGATGCCTATGTGGGGAATCTTGCCATTGCTAATTTTCTCATAAAACAGAATCGCCTCACCAACCTGATCGTCGCCGCTCCCACCCCTTACGGTCAGCATACGCAGGCCATGGCGGTGCGCAGCGACTGGCCGGCGCTGGCTTCGCTCATAAACAGGGGGCTCGCATCGCTCCCCCCTGCGGAGATCAACGCCATTAACCAGAAATGGGGCGCCGTGGAGGTTCGGCCACGCATCGACTACACGCCGGTTTGGCGGGTCGTCGCCGGAGCTACCCTGGTTTTTCTCGCTTTCTTCACCTGGAATCGCCGCTTGGCCCGGGAAGTCGCCACCAGGCAACGGATTGAGGCGGATCTGAGAGTGTCCCAGGCAGGTTTGACCGAAGAGCAGCATCGCTTGCAGCAGGCGCAACAAGAGTTGCAGCAACTGAACCAGACGCTGGAGGGTCAGGTGCGGCAACGGACGGCGGAACTGGAATCCGCCAACTCCTTCAACGAAACCATCCTGCTGGATTCCCCGGTGGCGATGGTCGTCTATCACGGTAGTGGGCCCTGCGTTATCGTCAACCAGGCATTCGCCGGCCTCGTGGGAGCAACGCGTGAGCAATTACTGGCTCAGGATTTTCATGAAATTAAAGCCCTTCGTGAAACCGGGGTGTTGGACGACTGTTTGAAAGCCCTGGCGGATGGAGCTCAATATCGGAGGGAATTCCGGACGCAGAGTTCGTTCGGCGCGGAACTCTGGGCGGATTGCCTGATTCTTCCCATTATGAACAACGGCGAACAGCATCTGTTGCTCCAGCTCTTCGATCTGACGGAAATCCGCAGAGCTACCGAGGCGATGCGTGAAGCGCAGGAAAAAGCGGAAGCCGCCAACCGCGCCAAATCAGACTTTCTCGCCAATATGAGTCATGAAATTCGGACTCCCATGAACGGCATCATGGGGATGGCTCAGCTCCTGGAGTACTCCGACCTGACCAGCGAGCAGCAAGAATATCTGCATGCCATCAGGCAATCCTCGGACGGCCTCCTCTCCCTGGTCAACGATGTGCTGGACCTTTCCAAGATGGAAGCCGGAAAACTGGAGCTGGAGCAAAGAGATTTCAGTCTCCGATCCAGCATCAGCGACGTCATCAAGACCCAGATCTCTCTCATCCATCGGAAGGGGCTCAACATTCGGACTGACATCCCCGCCGTCGTGCCGGACAACCTGTCCGGTGACCAACTTCGTTTGAAGCAGATTCTGCTTAATCTGTTGAGCAACGCCATCAAGTTTACCGATAAGGGGGAAATACTGGTTGCCGTCACCGTCACTGAACGCCGCGACGACATCGCGCTGCTGAAAATCGGGGTCACGGACAGCGGTATCGGCATCAGCCCCGAAGCAGTCAAAAAAATATTCGACCCTTTTGTTCAGGCGGATACCTCCACCACCCGGCGGTACGGCGGCACCGGACTCGGCCTCTCCATCTGCACCCGACTGGCGGAGCTGTTAGGGGGGGGTATCTGGGTCGAAAGCAACGAGGGGGCCGGCAGCTCTTTTTTTCTGCAACTCCCCTTTAATGTCAATGAAGTCATCATCGCCCGCCACGCCGGGGAGAGCAACGTCGAGTTTTCCACTCTGTGGGATGGCCCGCCACTGCGTATACTCCTCGTTGATGATCAGGAGATCAACCTCCTCTTTGCCGCGCGTATCTTGCAGAGAGTCGGGCATGGCGTCGTCATGGCTGCAAATGGCCGGGAAGCGGTGGAGAGATGGGAACAGGATATCTTCGATGTCATCCTGATGGATGTCCAGATGCCGGTCATGAGCGGCATCCAGGCCGCCATTGCCATCCGGGAAAGGGAGCAGGAGGCCGGCGGTCATATTCCGATTATCGCCGTGACCGCCCGTGCGCTGGACGAAGAGCGGAGCTCTATCCGGG
>CAIYUY010000207.1 GCA_903929485.1 uncultured Desulfuromonadales bacterium | reverse complement strand
GTTCCAGCCTCCCGATGGCCGATGCCGTCTTAGAAGCCTGGACCGGGGACCGGGGACCGGTAACGGCTTGAACCGCTCCCCGCTCACTGCTCACCGCTTGCCGACTCTCCAACACCCGCTTCAAATAATTATGGTTCTTCAGCGGCCCCTTTCCCTTGCCCCGCAGCGCCTCCACCGTCTCGGCCATGGCCTCATTCAACGCAACGCTCCCCGCTCCCTGCTCGCCGATCGCCAACACCTCCACCGTCAACCGCGTCATCCGGTCCCACGCCAGGGCGCGTTTCTCCGACCGGAACAGCGACAGATACGCGAACAGCGCCGGCGGAAACTCCCCCTTCATCCCGATCAACCGCCGGGCTTCCTCGTCCTGGATGACCGCCTCAATGGAAAACTGCGCATGACAGCAAGGGCAATGCAATATCATTTACTCACTCCGTTCGTAAAAAGTGTGAAGTGTGAAGGGTGAAGGGCTCCCTCTCCCCTCAGTGGGAGAGGGTCGGGGTGAGGGGTGGTTTACCCACCCAATCCCCTCCATGCTGCTGACAGCAATGCCGTCAGACCCTCAACCTCAGCCCGCAGCTGCTTAACCTCAGCGGACGCCTCGCGGTAGCTCTCGCCCCTGTCCGTAGCTTGGATCTGACTGCACGTCAACTCCATTTGCAACCGCTCCACCTCGGCCCGTAATCCATTAGCGGTCGCCAGGCACGAGTCGTGGTGATTGGAGCACGGGAACGAAAAATCACACGTCCCCGGTATCGTCTGGTGTCCCCGCAGCCGTTCTACCTCAGCGGCGAGGGTATCCACTAAATCCCACGGACCCTGTGAGAGTTCTTCACCCGACTTATATTTCATAGCCTCATCAACGGTCATTGTCCCCCCTCCACACTCGCTAACTCCCGCGTAATACTCCTCTCCCCGCCCTCCGTCGTCCAGATCCCCGGCGCCGACACCCTCAACTCCGTCATCCCGGCCAACTCCCGAAACATCTCCTCAATCGCATGGATCACCATCCACCGGATAATCCGCTCCTTCTCTGTCGGCGCATCCGATTCGATAACGACCTCAATTTTAACTCTCATACCCACCCCTCACAGCCGAAGTTCAAAACAATTCCTGTTGCACCGGTTCCGGTACGGTCGCCCGTTCTTCCGCTTCCGCCCTGGAGATCTTGCACCGATATTCGAGAATAGCGGCCCGCTCCTCCCAGGTTATGCGTTCATCGCTGGTCATCATTACCAAGACGGTATTCCCACGTGGGCGTCTCGGCGTCCTTCACCCGACGACAGGCAATGGCGATGCCGTTATCACGGATCTCCTTCACCGTGGCCGACACCGCCTGATTGCGCCAACCCCTGACCGCCGACTTCTCCGCCAGATCCCACGTCGTGTGCCACTGACCATCGGCCAGGATCGCCATAATGATCTGCAACCGCGTACTGCTGTAGAGTTTTGCAAAATTCCCCGCCATGATTCCCCTCTTGGCACTGTAGTCGGCTGCTCATCAGACCCAGGGCGCCGCCCCTGGATGACGATCATGTTGCCGACGCCGGCAACATGAT
>CAIYUY010000206.1 GCA_903929485.1 uncultured Desulfuromonadales bacterium | reverse complement strand
CGTTACCTGGTTAAAGACAGGATGGATATCACCGGTGCCCGTTGGGGGCTAACTGGAGCTGAGGCTGTTTTGCGCTTGCGGTCACTTCGCGTGAGCAGTGACTTCGATGAATACTGGTGTTATCATGAAAAAATGGAACAAGAACGAAACCATAGCTCCAAATACGAAAATGGGTTGCCACGTTTAAGTGATAACAACTCCGGGGACGCCTGCCCTAAAAATAGGGGCAAGCTTCGTCTGGTAAAGGGGTAATCTGGTCGCCCTAAAAGAACTACACCCAAACAAGATAATCTGTGATTCTTATCAGCAGCGTGCATCGGACATCCATATTGAGCCATATCCAGGGAAGAAAGACGTCATCGTTCGTATACGGGTCGATGGCCGCTGTAAAATTTACCAAAAAATTCCCTATAGATATAAATACGCTATTGCCTCACGGATCAAGATTATGGCGGAGCTTGATATCGCAGAACGACGTAAGCCCCAGGATGGCAAGATCGACTTCAAAAATTTCGGGCCATTAGATACCGAGATCCGGGTGGCGACCATACCCACTGCGGGGCATCTGGAGGACGTGGTGCTGCGCCTTTTGCGAAATGAAGAGGCACGGCCCCTCGTAGACTTGGGGATGAGTGTGCGGGATTGCTTTGAATTTGAGTCGGCTCTCGCACAGCCATACGGTATGATCTTGGTGGTTGGGCCTACCGGCTCGGGAAAGACGACTACCCTCCACTCTGGGATTGCACTTATTAATAATCCCGAAATTAAAATATGGACAATTGAAGACCCCATTGAAATTACCCAAGAGGGCCTGCGTCAAGTCCAGGTAAATACAAAAATCTGCTTCACCTTCGCCGCAGCGCTACGGTCGTTTTTACGTTTAGATCCTGACGTGATCATGGTGGGGGAAATACGTGACCAGGAGACCGCGACAATAGCTGTAGAAGCCTCACTGACCGGTCACTTGGTTCTCTCCTCGCTGCACACGAATACTGCCGCGGAAACAGTGACTCGACTCCTGGAAATCGGGCTCGACCCTTACAGTTTCTCAGACTCCATTCTCTGTATTCTGGCCCAGCGACTGGCAAGGTCGCTCTGTGCGGATTGTCGTGAAGAATACGCTCCCGGTGAAGGTGAACTGAACGAGATTATCGAAGAGTTCGGTTTGGAAAGTTTTACGGCTACGGGACTCTCCCGAAATGAATTGCGACTGAACCGCGCCGTAGGGTGTTCAAGTTGCCTCAACACCGGTTATCTGGGGCGGGTTGGCATCTATGAACTCCTGATTTGTACCGACGAGATTAAGTCACTCATTAAAAAACGGGTACCTTGCGACGTTATTGCTCGTCAGGCAGTGGCGGACGGCACACGGACTCTCAAGCAGGACGGTATACTCAAGGTCTTCCAAGGTATTACCGACATACGCGAGATTCGTCGGGTTTGCATCAGGTAATTTATCAGATAGATAACGACTGCAAGGGACTCCTCTGGATCGAAAAAGATCGCAAGTAAGAGACCTTAAAGGAGTTCTTTGTCGAATTTGGTCCGGTTCGGTCCTCATTGCTGCACTTCGTATTAACTGACATGTGGAAACCGTATTTGCTGATTGTGGTCGAGGCAAAAAGCCTAGGACACTCTCCTCGCCACAGTGGCATTACCACTCTTCGGCTGACAGTTACCGGTCGCCCAGTTATTCATTTTCCAGTTCCCGAAACGCGTCCAGGACGGCCAACTCCACCTGCCGCAACTTTGCCTCCAATTCCTTGATCAGACGAGCCCCCAGTTTTACGTCGGTAGCCAGTTCGTCAATAGGTGTTTCCTGATGATCGAGTCTGGTCAGTATCTCATCAACCATGTAAATTTTCGCCTCGTAACTGAGTTCCTGATCCTGAACGTCATTCATGATTGCTCTCCTTTGCGGTGATTTCGCTGACCAGTACCCCGTCAGCCAGGTGAACCCGAATCCGGCCATGCTCTCGGACAGCACCGATGGACTGGACCAAAACATCGTCACGGTAAACCAGGGCGAACCCTCGCTGCAGGGCAGTTTGCGGATCACTGGCTTTTAGCGTGGCCATTTTTTCGCTGAGACTGTTACGCGCGACCACAACTCTCGACAGCACCCGTTCCCGCCGAAACCGCTCTCGTCGACTGCCCAGCCGGAACTTCTCGACGGTGATCACACCGGCATAGCAGCGCCGCAGGCTATCCCGACTTTTCGTCACCACCCTCCGACCGTGGTTCACAACAAACAGGAAACGGTCCCGCGTAAAACGTTGGCGAAAGGTCGCCTGAGTATCGAGGCAGCCACTGAGTCGATGCGTGACCACCACACGTACTGAGTTGAATAAATCACGTCCCTACGGAGGAAATAGAGATGGATGTCCTGACCTTGAGCAGGCTGCAGTTTGCGATTACGAGTATGTTCCACTTCATCTTCGTGCCGCTGACCCTTGGCCTCTCCATTCTCACCGCGTTCATGGAAACGCGCTACGTCATGACCGGCGATGCAACCTACCTCAAGATGACCAAGTTCTGGGGAAAACTGTTCCTCATAAACTTCGCCTTGGGTGTTGTCACCGGCATTACCATGGAGTTCCAGTTCGGCATGAACTGGGCCGAGTACTCCCGCTATGTGGGGGACATCTTTGGTGCGCCCCTGGCCATCGAGGCGACGGTGGCCTTTTTTCTGGAGTCGGTCTTCATCGGTCTCTGGATCTTCGGCTGGAACAAGGTCTCCAAAAAAGTCCACGCCCTTGCCATCTGGCTGGTCGCCCTGGCCACCAACCTCTCCGCCCTCTGGATACTCCTGGCCAACGGCTGGATGCAGCACCCGGTGGGGTATGTCCTTCGCAATGGTCGGGCCGAGATGGTTGATTTCATGGCGATGATCACCAATCCCGACGGTATACTGAAGTTCGCCCACCAGCTCACATCCGGTTATACCGTGGCGTCATTCTTCGTCATGGGGGTCTCTGCCTGGCATCTGCTGCGGAAGAACGAGACCGATTTTTTTATCCGCTCCTTCCGGATAGCAGCCACCTTCGGCCTCTTCTCCACGATTGCCGTGGGTCTCTTCGGGGACATGTCCGCCGTGGAGGTGGCCAAGGTGCAGCCCACCAAGTTTGCCGCCATGGAGTCCATCTGGGAAAGCAAGCGGGGGGTTGGGATGAACCTGCTCCTCCTTCCAGACCCCCCCAACGAATGCAACAGCGTGGAAGGGATCTGCGTCCCCAACGCTGTGAGCCTGTTGGCCTTCCATGATCCCAATGCCTTGGTGAAGGGGCTTAAAGAATTCCCCCCCGAACTCCGCCCTCCGGTACTCCCGACCTTCATCAGTTTCCGGCTTATGGCCGGTCTGGGGACATTTTTCATCCTGGCGGCCTTGGCGGCGACGATTCTCTCCCGATGGGGGAAGATCGAGAACCAGAAGCTCCTGCTCAATCTCTGCCTCTATTCAATCCCGCTCCCCTACCTGGCCAACTTTCTCGGCTGGACCGTGGCCGAGGTGGGGCGGCAACCGTGGATCGTTTACGGGGTCATGAAGACCTCCGACGGAATCTCCAAATCCGTCAGCCTGTCCCAGGTCATCGGTTCCCTGGTGGGGTTCACCCTTCTCTACGGCTTCCTGGGGGTGATCGATATCTATCTCCTGGCGAAATTCGCCCGGAAGGGGCCGGATAACGATCTCTCGACCATGCTCAAACCACGCGGACAGGAGGCTTAATGATGGAACTGCAGATAACCTGGTTCATTCTCTGGGGAGTTCTCTGGGCGGTGTATTTCATGCTGGACGGTTTTGTCATGGGGGCAGGCATTCTGCACAACCTCATCGGCAAAAGCGACGGTGACAAGCGGGTCATGATCAACACCATCGGCCCGATCTGGGAGGGGAACGAGGTCTGGCTGGTCACCGCCGGCGGAGTCACCTTCGCGGCCTTTCCCACCACCTATGCCCTGATGTTCAGCTATCTCTACAGCGCGCTCTTCATCCTCCTCTGCGCCCTCATCGTCCGGGGGGTCTCTTACGAATTTCGGAGCAAGGAGGATCATCCTCTTTGGCGAAAGGGGTGGGATACGGCCATCACTCTGGGAAACTTCCTCCCCGCTCTCCTCTTCGGCGTCGCCTTCGGTAACATCTTTGAAGGTCTTCCCATGGACTCTACCGGATACCATGGCTCGCTTCTCTCCCTCCTCAACCCCTATGGGTTGCTCACCGGACTGCTCTTTGTCTCTCTCTTTGCCGTGCACGGCGCCCTTTATCTGACGGTAAAAACAACCGGTGAGTTGAGCAGACGCTCTCAGGCGGTCGCGGACAAGTTGTGGCCGGGGCTGCTCCTGGTGGCGGTGGCCTTTCTCGTCTACACGAATTTCGCCACCAGACTGTATGATAATTATCTGGCGCACCCACTCCTCATGGTCGTGCCGCTCCTGGCCGTTGTTTTCCTACTATGGATTAAAATTTTTTCCGCCATGGGGAAGCCGCTGGCAGCTTTTGCTTCATCAAGCCTGACGATCCTCATGGTGGTGGGGACTGCGATGACCGGTCTCTTTCCCAATCTTATCCCGTCAAGTATCGACCCGGCCTCAAGTCTAACCCTTTACAACTCGTCTTCCAGTCGTTACACACTCAAAATCATGCTCTTGGTCGTAGGCGTTTTTGTTCCAATCATCATCGGTTACAAGATCTGGGTTTATCGGATCTTCCGGGCCCCCGTCAGCGAGGACGAGGTTCTGGCGGATAAGCAGGCGTACTGACGAAAACAAGTCGGGTCAATTCAGACCTGAAAGCAAAAAGCTCCGGACGGTCGTTCCGGGGCTTTTTGCTTTTCCGGGATTGATTCCGAAAAATCACGAGGTGTTGGGCGTGGACCGGTATTTTTGCGTTACTTGTTGTGGGCTTTGTTGTAATTTGTCTCTATCTCTTTTTGTATTTTGAACTGTTTCACGACGAGTTTTAAGAGGTTCTCGGTTTGAATATCCCCCATGATTTTTTCACGCACGATACCGTTTCTGTCGATGATGAAGATAGTGGGGAAACCAACTATCTGATACTGCTTGAATAGCTTGGAGTTTGTGTCGGTCAGTAGCGTAAAAGTCAAAGCGTAATCTTTTGCATACGACTCAACAGTCTCTTTGCTGTTTCCCACATTCACTGCCAGAACCGTCAGACCTTTGTCTTTACTATTACTCTGAAAAGGTTGCAGTCTTGTCAAAATGTCACCACAACATGAAGTTGTCCAGAAACAGAGAATGACAACTTTACCCCTGAGTTTACTCAGGCTGATAGGCCTTCCCTGTATGTCGTTGCCTGATATTTCCGGCGGAATATCGCCAATCTTGATCCGGTGCTCGTCACTGCAACCCGTTATAACTGAAAAACCTGCCATCACGATTATCAATAATACTCGTATGCACGTTCTTTTCAATGGGAGCGGTTCATTGGGAATAGAAATCATTTTCAGACCACACTCCTTATGGATTCAAGGGGACTGACCCGGCCAGCCTTCCAGGCCGGATACATTCCGCTGGTTAACACGTTACGTGACACCGATAACATTGTCGCTCTAACTCGCAATCCTGCCGTCGTGCACCTCAAATATTCTGTCGAAACCTTCAACCATCCGGCGGTCATGGGTTACCACCAGAATGGCCGAATGGTTTTCCACGGCCAGTTTTTTCAAGAGATCCATTACATTTTTCCCGTTCTCGGTATCCAGCGCCGCGGTCGGTTCATCGGCCAGGATTACCTTTGGTCTGTTGGCCAAGGCGCGGGCGATGGCTACCCGCTGCGCTTCACCACCGGAAAGGGCCGTGGGATAGTTATTCAAGCGGTGGCCGAGATTAAGGGAGATGAGGAGTTCGGTTGCCCGTCTTTTGGCTTCACGACGGGACAACCGGTTGATCTCCAGGGCAATCATGACGTTCTCCAGAGCGGTTAAAAAGGGGATCAAGTTGTGGGCCTGAAAGATGAAGCCGAGCTTTTCCCGCCGCAATTGCTTCAGGTCGATGCCCGACACCCACCCTTCATCGGCAACTATGGTGTCATCAATGATCACCTTGCCGTGGGTCGGTTCGTTAATCAGACCGATTGAGGTCAGCAGGGTCGTCTTCCCTGACCCGGAAGGGCCGAGAATGGCGACCAGTTCCCCTGGTTTGACCTGAAACGTGGCATCAGCGATGGCGATTACCGCGGTTTCGCCCTTGCCGTAAATTTTTGTTAGATTTTCTACTTCTATCGCATACATGGAGTTAGCCACCCAGTGCCTCCGCCGGTTCGACCTTGAGCGCTTTTCTGATCCCCACAAAACTGGCAATCACGCAGATGGCCATGACAATGGCAAAGAGCAGTTGCAAGTCGAAAGGTTCCAGGACAATCCGGCGGGGAAATCTTTCGTACGTAAGCAGGATCAGGAGGTAGCCGATGCCGTAAGCTATGACACCCATCAGCAGCGACTGCTGGAGGATCATGCCGACGATCACCCGATTCCGGGAGCCGATAAGTTTCAGGGTGGCGATCACCTTGATCTTGTCGAGAGTCGAGGTGTAGATGATGAGCGAAATGATAACCGCCGAGATCACCAGCAGGACCATCCGGAACAGTCCCAACTGCATCCTGGCCTTTTCAATCATCCCCTTGGTCAGAATCTTCGTCTGCTCTTCAACGGAGATCGGTCGGAAGTGGTTCCAGCGTCTGATCCGTTCCTGGACCTCGTGCACATTCGCACCCGGCGCCAGGCGGGCCACTACCGTGTTCACCGTGTGGGTTGATTCAGTGATCCCGGCGATGTTTTGCCTCAGGTAGTTTGCCTGGGCCGGGGAAAGAGTTTGCATCCCTGACAAATTTGCTCCGATTCGCTGCCGGTCGTTTCTGATGGCATCGTTGTCTTTCTTGAACTGGATCTCCTGGGCATCGGCAAGAGTCACGAACGCAGCCGGATCGCCGCTGGATGAAACCACCTTGCCGGTGATCCCGACCACGGTGTAGTCGTGCAGCCCCAGGCGAATCTTTTCGCCGATCTCCATCTTCATCCCCTGGGCAACTACCATCTCATAATGCTTCCGGCGGATGTTCCGCCCGGCCAGGATTACCGGTGGGCCACCGAAACCGTTCAGGTCGAACCCGATGAGGAAAAACCGGAGGGGCTTGTCACTTCGATCAATCTGGATCGTCTGAAACGAGAGAGGGGAGGCTAAAGCCACGCCGGGCACCGCTTTTATCCGGTATTTGATATCTTCCGGGATGCGCGAGTTTTCGGCGAAGGGGCCGTTGGTATCCTGCTGCACCACCCAGATATCGGCCTTGGTGATCGTGAGAATGGTCAATGCATCGGCAAACAGTCCCCGGTAGATACCACCCATGCTCATTACCACCCCGAGGAGGAGACCCAGGCCGATGGAAGTCAGGATGAACCTGCCCCGGTGATAGCGGATGTCCCGGATGGCCAGATTCATGGGGCTACCCGCACCTTCATCCCTGCCTGGAATTTTGCCATCTCCGGCGGCGGCGCCATGGCAACCTCATCGCCTCCATCAACGCCACTGATGATCTCGGTAAAATTACGGCGATCCACGATACCGATCGTAACTTCCTTGAATGCGAGTTTCCCGTTCTTCACTACCCACACCCCCCTTTTTGTATCTTTCGTGACGATGGCGGCGGAAGGGAGTGACGGTGCTGCTTGCTTCATTCCGGCAACTATGTAGACATCGGACTGTTCGCCCAGACGGAAGTTTTTCAACGGCACGGTGAAGGCAACATCGACTTCCAACTCTTCGGTTACCCGGTCACTCTGATGCCCCAAACGGGCCACTTGGCCTGCTAGTTGTTCACCCGGTGAGGAACGAAGCGCGATCATGGCCTTCTTGCCGACGGCCACCCCTTGCAACTCTGATTCGTCCACATTGGCTTTCATCCAGACGGTGCGAGGATCCGCCAGAGTAAAGATCGACATTCCCGGTGAAACGGTGGCTCCTTTCTCCAGGTCACGGGTGATGATGACGCCATCCTGGGGGGCGTAGATAAGGGTATCGGCAATCTTGCTCCTGGCGAAACCGACGCCGGCTCGACCGGCCTGCTGCTCCATCCGCGCGGCCTCGACGGCTGCCTGACTGCGGGTGACCTCTTCCCGTGCCACCTGACAGACGGTATCATACTGTTCGGCTTCCTGTTTGGAGACCATGTTTTTCTCGGCCAGCGTTTTGAAGCGTTGGGCATTTTTCTCAGCCAGAATCAGATTCGACCTGGCCTTTTGTAAAGTGGCTTGTTCCAGATTCAAGCCGGCCGCTGACCGGCTCAGTCCGGCCTCGGACTGTTCTTCCTGATGACGAAAGTCGTCATTTTCCAGCTTGGCGAGGAGTTGGCCCCGTTTCACCCGGTCACCCTGATCGGCGAACAGTTCCACTATTCTGCCGGTGATCTTGCTGGAAACGCCGACTACCACTTTGGCCTCCACCGTCCCGTTGCCGTAGACCTGGGCGGTGAGGTCTCGTTTCTCAACACTCATGACTTTTATCTTTGCGGGGGCGAAAAACGTCATTTTGAGAAAAATACCCGCTGTCACCAGAACCAGGAGCCAGAGCAGATAGTTCTTCTTTCTTGCCAAATTTTTCAACAGATCCATGGAACACTCCTTACCGGTGATTCTTACTGTTTGCCCACAGCCCTGTCGAGTCGTGCCAGTGCAGTGTAATAATCGAACAGTGCCTGAATGTTGGCTGTTTGGGCGTCAAGGGCTTGGGCCTGGGCATCGGTTACTTCGATGATGCTCCCCACCCCTTCCTGATAGCGCCCCTCCGCCAGAGCTTTGCTTTCATTGGCTGCGGCAACTTCCTTCTGAGTTGATACCATCCGAGCGGCAGCCTCATTTCCGCCAAGCCAGGCAGATTCGACTTCCTTGATGATTTGCAATTTGAGGTTGTCTTGTCTGGCCTCTATGGAGTTGATGGTCGCCGTCGCTTCATGCACCTGCTCTATTGATGAGAACCCGGAAAAGAGCGGCATGGTCAGATTCAGACCGGCTGACCAGACATTGTCGGTGGGGGGGAAGTCCCGGTGGGCGTACCCGACGCTGGCGGTACCGGAGAGAATCGGCAGATAGCTGCTTTTGGCTGACGTGAGCATGCCTGACGCCGCCGACTTCAATGCGGCGAATTGTTGCAATTCTGAACGGTTACGCAGTGCATTTTGCTGGGATGAGATTCTTTCCGGCAACGGCGGCTCCGTTTGAGGCGGCTCAACCAGAGCGCGTTCCCCAAGGCTCGCCATTCCCATGGCGTTGGCAAGCTCCATGCGGGCGATTTCCCGGTTGTTTTCCGCCCTGATCAACGTCGTCTTGGCTGCGAAAAAAGTCGCTTCGGCCTTGGCTACGTCTACCTTGGCCCTGATCCCCTGCTGGAAGAATTCCTCAGCCTGCCGGAATATATCTTCTCGAGCCTTCACGTTTGCCCTCACCGCCACGACCTGCTTTTCAGTGGCGAGAAGAAGATAGAAAGCGGTTCGAACACGCAGTATCAGATCCTGCCGTGTGACCGTGAGAGCCTTGCGGGTGGCTTCGCGGTTACCGCGGGCCGTCTCCACGGCGCCGGAAGTACGACCGAAATCATAGAGAGTCTGCTTCAGATAGAAGGCGTCGGTATTGGCTTCCGTTTGTCTGATACTCTCCTGAGCGATGAGGAAGGAGCGTCCCTTGTTCCAGTCGGCGGCAAAGCTGACTTGGGGATAGTAGTTGGCCACTGCCTGGCCGGTCCTGGCCTCGGCGCCCAGGAGATTTTCCCGGGCTTCGACTACCTGGGGGTGGCTGTTCAGTGCCGTGGCAACCGCCTCGTCAAGAGTCAGAAGTTCGGCAGCGTAGCTTGGTACGGAAATCTGAATTAACAACGCCAAGAAGCCAACTGTTGTTCTCATCTTTTAGTACCCCATACTGGATCTGTTATTACCTTTGGCACAGCCAGTGCCGAGAACTTCGATTTTCATGGTTGGCTCCTCCTCTTCTCCCGGATCAACTCTTCACTGGTGATGATACCGATTCCCTTACGCCGGTATTTCGCCACTACCCCCTCCATCTTACATCGTGACATGACGGCGTCGGTGACGACGGTTACCTTGTAGCCGCGGTTCAGGGCCCCCAGCGCCGTATAATAGACGCAGAAGGCGTCAGAGTTAAAAGTACCGCAAGAAGTGCCACTGCTCCGACGTTAAAGGACATGAAATATTCACTCACATTGTGATGCCATTGCCACAATGGCAGTAAAGGAACCGGATCAGTCACTTGCAACTACGTCACGGGAAATATTTATCCAGGCCGAGATGCCGATGGAGGGTGGAAAAACCCTCCCGCCCCAGCTTCACGTACTGCCGCAGGTAGTGAAAGCCTTCATAAGGAAGGGCGTACCGCTCCAGCCCCGGCTCCGTGCAGGTAGCACACTCCGGGAACTCCATGACGCTCCGCCGAAAGCGGGCTGCGTCGGTGGAGCAGATAATCTCCTCCAGGGGGGTCTGCAGGACGTTCCCGAGGGGGAATTTGATGATCGGGCAAGGAAACAATTCTCCCGTACTCCGGATGAAAAAATAGTTGAACCCTGCCGAACAGGGTTTATTCATTCTGCCTGACTCCAGAAATTGGAGTAGTTCGTCACGATAATAACTCCATCGGAAACGAGGCGATGCATAGAACGTTTTCATTTTGTTCAAATCTTCCGATGAAAACTCCAGGATGTTTTCCTTTTCGAGATTGGCGTAGCGATTGGCCGTGAGAATGTAGGGGGAGATGATCGTAAAGAGCCCATGATCGTCAGCATAGCGGCAGACCTGATCCAGTTCATTTATGTTATGCCGGGTAATCGTTGTTTTGATCCCGAGAACGAGTGTCGGATGTTTTTCACGGAGATCTTTCAACCCATTTATGGTTGCATGCAGCTTCGCCCATCCACCCGGGTAATGGCGGATCCGGTCATGGGTATCTCCCACGGCATCCATGCCGCAGGCGAAGACCAGGGTGACACCGGCTTGTTCAAGAGGACCGATAACCGCGCTCACATCGCTCAGGATCTTTGCCGTCAGGAAGCCGTTGGTCGTTATGGCCACGGAACATAACCGGGGCAGGGAGGTTGCTTTTAACGTTCCGATCCCCAGGAGCAGTTCTGCAAGGTCATCCCTCAAAAAAGGCTCTCCGCCGGTGACGTCTAACTCCTTCAGTTCCGACAGGATAGGCGACTGAAGGAGTTTAAGCCACTCCTCTGCTTCGAGTTCCGGAGAGGCCACCGGCATCCGCCAGATGTTGCACATGAGGCATTTGGCAATGCACCGCTGAGTGACTTCCAGACTCATTGCCTCCGTTCGACCGGGGCTGCCGGTAGCCTTCAAGCAGCGATAGCGAAGACTTCTGGTTGCAAGCTGTTGTAAAATCCGGTTCAGTTCCATGTTATCTCATGTAGCTCCGGAATAAGCTGAGTACGAAGCCCCATGACGACAAAGATTCTGCTACGCCACGTCTCAGGCATTCTGCCCTGTTTCCACCCCGTAGGGCCAGGTCAGAATCCCTCCGTCAAGAAAGCTGACCTTGGTAAAACCGGCGGCGTTGAGGATCTTTTGGGCTTCATAGCCACGCAGACTGATTTTGCAGAAGGTGACGATCTCCTTGTCTCTGGGGAGGGTCTCCAACTTTTCCCGCAGGGCCCCCAGCGGGACCAGTTTTGCTCCGGTGATCCGCATGGCGGCGTGTTCCGCCGGGGAGCGGACGTCCAGAAGGATAAAGTCGTCCCCGTCATCCTGCATCTGTTTGACCTGGCGGGGAGAAACCCCCCTGGCATGGCCGGAGAGTTTGTTCTTCAGGATATCGGCGGCTACAATCAGGTTATCCATGGCTGCGGAGAAGGGTGGGGCGTAGGCAAGGTCCAGGTGGGAAACCTGTTCGGCGGTGGCGCGGAAGGCGAGGGCGGTGGCGGCGACATCCAGCCGTTTATCAACTGCGCCTGGACCCACTGCTTGAAGTCCGAGAAGCCGACCGGTGGTGGAATCTGCTACGAGTTTCAACGCTATCGGCTTTGCTGCCGGATAGAAATGGGCACGGTCAGGGGCCGGCGAGAGGACCGTTTCCACGTTATATCCTGCGGCACGTGCGGCCACTTCGGTGAGGCCGGTTTTGCCCGCATTGAAGTCAAACACCTTGAGGATGGCTGTTCCCAGGACCCCGGCAAAGATGGCGTCGCCCCCCGTTGCATTGATCCCGGCCACCCGACCCTGCTTGTTGGCGGTGCTTCCCAGCGGGGCATGTAGCGGTGCGCCGGTGACGAGATTGACTGTTTCGCAACAGTCGCCGCAGGCATAAATGGCGGGGTCGGAGGTCCGCAGGCGGTCGTCCACCGCGATGGCCCCGGTCTTGCCGATGGTCAGGCCGGCATCCCGGGCCAGGTCCACGTTAGGTCTGGCCCCGATAGCCAGGACCACCAGATCAGTCGCGACCTCCCCCTGGTCTGTAACAACCTGTTCCACCCGGCCGGTTCCGGCAAGACCGGAAACACGGCAGGAGGTCATGACCGTGACCCCCTTGCTCCGGATATGCTGCTCAAGAAGGTTCGCCATCTCCTCGTCCAGAATTCCCGGCAGAATCTGTCCGCATAATTCCACCACCGTAACCTGCATCCCGCGCTGGGTCAGTGCCTCCACGGTTTCCAGGCCGATGAGTCCGGCGCCGACCACGCAGGCCCGGTTGCCGGAAACCGCCTGTTCCTTCAGGAGGATAGCGTCTTCGATGCTTTTGACCGTGGTTATGCCGGGGAGTGTACGTCCCTCCAGTGGCGGAATGACCGGGGAACTGCCGGTTGCCAGGATCAGCGAGTCATATTCGATGGCCGAGGATTCACCGCTTACCGTATTCTTGAGGTAGACCTTCCGGGACTGACGGTCAATGGTCACTGCTTCGGTTTCAGTCAGGACCTCCACCCCCTTGACTTTCCGGAAAAAGGCCGGATCGCGCACCACCCCCACGGGGGTGCTCATAAGCTCCTTTTCATCCTTCACCGTATCCGCTATGTAATACGGTATGCCGCAGGCGCCGTAGGAAATAAAACTCCCCCGATCGACCACCGTGATCTCGGCCTGGGGATTCATCCGTTTCGCCTTGGCCGCAGCCTTGGCTCCGGCGGCATTGGCGCCTATGACAACAATCTTCATCTTCATACATTCCCTCCACGGAAGTTAATCAGCTCGTTCGGGCAGAACGGCTGTAGACGTACTAACTGCAGGCTATTTCTCCTGCGGGAGCTTGGCCTGTCGCCACCCGGCCATCTGCCCTGCGAGAAGCACAACATTTTGATAACCAAAAGCCTTGAGCAACATCGTGGCGATCCGGGCACGGGGACCATGTTCGCAGGTCACCACCAGCTCGGTGTTCTTATCGGAAGGGATCTGGTCAAGACGGAGCACTATTTTCCAGGTGGGAGCGTGGATTGCGCCGGGAATGTGACCTTTTCTGAACTCAAAGATAGTCCGAACATCGACAACGGTGG
Source organism: uncultured Desulfuromonadales bacterium (assembly GCA_903929485.1). Classification (GTDB taxonomy): domain Bacteria; phylum Desulfobacterota; class Desulfuromonadia; order Geobacterales; family CAIOGM01; genus CAIOGM01. The sequence continues at coordinate 12,380 of CAIYUY010000206.1, read as the reverse complement.
GAGCCTTTTTTGATGTGATTCGTTGAGACAATTCCTTCAGTTGCATCATGTATCCTCTTTTGTGCCAGCGAGTGTACGATTGGAGGTACGAGGGGTCATCCCATCTCCGAATTCTGTATAAATGTAGTCTCTGTAGCAGAAGACGTCGTGTCGCCGGAAATCGCCAATGCCTTCTGTCCGACCAGTGCCTGGGCCACCTTAAAACGAGCGCTGGCCAGGAGTCGCTGAACCGTGCCGCGAGAAACATTCATGCAGACACCTGCTTCCTTCTGGGTTTTTCCTTCACCATCACACAGATGCAGTGATTCCAGTTCGTCGAAGGCCAACGGAATTATCGCCAATTCCTTGAGGGGAGTGCCTGCCGGCTTGAACACGGCACTATACCCGACCCTACCTGGACAGATGCAGGTTCTCGGTTTACGTGGACGTGGCATGGCTAGTGGGAGCAGCAATCAGGATGATTTTCAACCGGAAAACAGATTTTCATGGCGTACTCCTTTTTTTGTGTATAAACACAATAATATATTCAAAACCTAGAATGTCAATACATATTCCTTGACAATATTTGCGGGAATAGTATATGAAAATATAAATATACAGTTTGTATGAAAACGGGGGCGTTTACCATGAAATGTATCTGCTGTTTTTTAATCATCGGGGCGCTTACCGGGACGCCGGTTCTGGCCGCTCAAGGCGTTACCCTCCCCGAGGCAGTTCGGCAGGCGCTCCGAAACAGCAACCTCCTGAAGGCGGAGCAGTTTGCGCTGCAGGCTGCCACGGCGGGTCAGGATGCGGCGAAAAGCCGTTATCTCCCGAGGGTGACCCTGGAGGGTAGCTTCGCCGCTTCAAATTCACCCACCCGAACCTTCATGATGAAGTTGGATCAGGGGCGGTTCACGTCCAGCGATTTTCTGATCAACAACCTGAACAACCCCGGCACCGGGACCGACTTTCGGACCGCTGTCACCCTGGAGCAGACGCTGTATGACCGCTCAGTGGGGTTCGAGGTAAACATTGCCGCCAAGGCGCGGGAGGAACGGGAAACTGTACAGCAGTTCCGGCGGGAAGAGGTGACTCTGGAGGTGGTTTCGTCCTATGTCACCGTTGGGAGGTCAAAGGCCCAACTTGGTGTTGCCGAAAAAGGGGTCATCGGCGCCCGGGAACATCTGAGGTTGGCCGGGGTGCGAGTGGGGGCCGGAACGGGGCTCAAGTCCGACGAACTTCGCGCTCGAACCTTCATGGCCGAGATGGAAGAGCAGGAAATTCGCAGTCGGAACAGCCTGGAGATCGCCCGACTCCGGCTGGGCAAAGCCATGGGAGCGCCGGCGGGTGCAGCAGTTGATATCAGTGGCGAGATTAAACCTCTGGCAATGGCTGCGTCACGGGAAGAGCTCCTCCGCCTGGCCCTGGAACATCGTGCCGACTTGCGCTCAGTGGAGCAGCAGCATGAAAGGGCTGAACTTGGGGTGGGACTCGCCCGGAGTGCCTGGTATCCCACACTCCACGCCGGGGGAGCAGTTCAGATTAACGACCGTACCGTCCCCTTCGGGGCGGACAATAACTCCTGGTATGCCGGAGCCGCGCTCCGGTGGGAACTTTTCGACGGAATGCGGCGGTCACGGGAAGAGCAGAAGGCCGGAGCGTTGCAGGCGGGCGCCGCGGAGATGCTGGAACAGTACAAGAAGGAGGTCGCCTTCCAGGTGGCCGAGAGCCGGCTGCGGCGGGATGAGGCCGCCAAGCGGGTGGAGGTAGCGCGATGCGCTGTTGGTGACGCCGAGGAAGGGCTCAGGCTGGTTCAAAAACGGTTCGAAGGGGCGCTGGCGACGATCGTGGAACTGCTGGATGCCCAGACATCCGTCAACCGGGCGCGGGCCTCCGTCATTGAAACCGATGCCGATCTGGTAATGGCGTCAGCCCAGCTGGCCTATAGTGCCGGGATGTTACACAAGGAGATTGCACCATGAGAGCAACGAGGACGGCTTTTATCTACGTATCCCTGGCTGTTCTCCTTTCGGGAGGATGTTCAAACAACGGGCCGGGTGAGGTTCCCCGGCAGGAACAACCGGTCGTGAAGGGAATCACGCTGGCAGAGGCTCTGTCTACGGCTATCCCCGAGAGCCTGGAGGTAGTGGGGAGTGTGCGGGCCAGGACCAGTGCGGTGGTTTCGGCCCGTATTGCCGGTACGGTCAGCCTGTTCAAGGTCCGTGAGGGTGATCGGGTAAAAAAAGGTGATCTCCTGGCCCGGATCGAATCCACGGAGAGTCTGGCCGGATCAACCCAGGCAGATGCCGCCATTGATGAGGCGCGGCAGGGGGTGGATGAAGCCTTGACCCGTAAAAAACTGGCCGACGCTACGTTTGAACGGTACCGGAAACTGTATGACGAGCAGGCACTGACCCGGCAGGAATTCGATGTCAAACAGGCGGAACGTGAGCTGGCGCACCTGGGTGTAGTCCGTGCCGAAGCACGGCTGAAGCAGCTTCAGGCAAGCGGGCGCTCTGCCTCCGCCCTGGCCGACTATACGAAGATCGTCGCACCCATCTCCGGGGTGGTCACGGCCAAATCCGCCGATCTGGGGAGTACGGTTTTCCCGGGACAACCGTTGTTGACGGTTGAGGACGAGGGGAGCTACCAGCTGGATCTGGCTATTCCCCAGTCGTTGGGGGGCAAGGTGAAGCCGGGAACCCCGGTGCAGGTAACCATTGATGGTGGCGGCAGTTCCTATCATGCCGGGATTGCCGAGGTTGTCCCTGCCGCCGACCCGGTCAGTCATACCTTCATCGCCAGGGTGAATCTTTCCGGGGTAGGGCTCAGGTCCGGTGTCTTCGGCCGAGGCGTTATCAACAGTGGCGCCGGCGTTGCCGGGATCCTGGCGCCGAAACAGGCTGTTTTTGAACGGGGAGCGTTGGTCACCGTATGGGTGGTTGATGCAAACAAAATTGCCCGACTCCGGCTGGTCAAGCCCGGCAGGGTGCTGGGAGATAAGGTAGAGATTCTCTCCGGACTTTCCGCCGGGGAAAAGGTGGTTGTCGGCGGCGGAGAAAAAGTGAGCGACGGATCTAAAATTGAATCTAAAAACGGCAGTTGAACCACTGAGGCACGGAGACACGGAGGAAAACAGTGAGAACATCTGATTCCTTGTTTTAGCCCAAAAGGTTTGACCGACTTTAGAACTCATCTCAGTGTAATCATCCGAAACTGTCCACGGTGTCTGGTTACTACAAAGATTTTAGGTTTTCTCCGTGTCTCTGTGTCTCCGTGGTGAGAGGTTTTAGAATGCAACAACTCGGTTTCGCCGGTAAAATCGCCCGCGCTTTTATCAACTCCAAACTGACCCCGCTGGTTGTGATTTCGGCGCTGCTCCTGGGCTTCTTCGCGATAAAGATGACCCCGCGGGAGGAAGAGCCGCAGATCGTGGTGCCCATGGTGGATATCTACCTCCCCCTGCCCGGTTCCTCACCCCAGGAGGTGCAGGAACGGGTAGTGAAGCCCCTGGAAGGTAAGCTCTGGGAGATTCCCGGTGTGGAGTACCTTTACTCCATGAGTCGCCCCGGCATGGGGATTATCACGGTCCGCTATCTGGTGGGCCAGGATATGGAGAACTCCCTGGTCAAGCTCTACAATAAAGTCATGAGCAACCGGAACCTTCTTCCCCCCGGGTCCGGCGAGCCGCTGGTGGTTCCCAAATCCATTGACGATGTCCCCATCCTCGCCTTGACCTTCTGGTCAGACCGCTATGATCATACCACCCTCAGGAAGGTGGCCCGGGAAGTCTGTGACGAGCTGAAGAAGGGCGAAAACGTCGGCGATACGGAGATCAAGGGGGGACTTACTCGCCAGGTTCGAGTGAAGTTGGACTCTTCCCGTCTGGCCGGATACGGGCTCTCTCCGCTGACGATCATGAATGCCCTCCGGAAGGGGAACGCTTCGCTTCCCTCCGGCGCCTACACGAGCAATAACCGGGATACTCTTGTTGATACCGGTTATTTCCTGGATGGCGCCGAGTCGGTTCGGCGGACCGTGGTGGGGGTCCGGAGTGGTCGTCCGGTGGCTCTGGCCGATGTGGCCCAGGTTACCGATGGCGTGAAGGAGCCGGATGATTTTGTCTTTTTCGGGATAGGTCCTGGAAGGGTAGGGTCGAACGGCGTTCGCCCTGATGCTGTTGATACAAAGAGCGCCACGGGGAACCGGGGCGCAGGCCTTGCGCCCCCAGGGAACGTAAAGGCCGATTACCCCGCTGTCACCCTTGCCATCGGCAAGCGTAAAGGGGCCAATGCCACCCTGGTGGCGGAAGATCTGCTCCAAAAAGTCGAGTATCTGAAAGGGAAGGTCATCCCCTCCGACATTCAGGTGACGGTGACCCGGAATTATGGCGAGACAGCCAAGGAAAAGAACAACGAACTCCTGTTCCATATGTTCCTGGCAGCCCTCTCCGTCACCGTTCTCATCGCACTTTTCATGGGGTGGCGCGCCGGAGCGGTGGCGGCCATCGCCATACCGGTCACCCTGGCCCTGACCATGCTGGTCTTCTACCTCATCGGCTATACCCTTAACCGGATTACTCTGTTCGCGCTCATCTTTTCCATCGGCATCCTCGTGGACGACGCCATTGTTGTCGTGGAAAACATCCACCGTTACTTTACCACTACCCTCATGAAGCCGCTGGATGCGGCTATCAAGGCGGTGGACGAGATCGGCAATCCCACGGTGCTGGCCACGTTTGCAGTCATCTGTTCCATCCTCCCCATGGGGTTCGTGGGGGGGCTCATGGGACCGTACATGCGTCCCATTCCGGTGGGGGCCAGCATGGCCATGCTCCTTTCCATGTTCATCGCTTTTACGGTCACCCCGTATTTTGCCTACCGGTTCATGGGTGGTGAATCCCATCATGGCAGCGACGCTGAGACCAATGATTCCAAGCTGACTGCCTTTTACCGCAGGGCCATGGGGGCATTGATTCACAAGAAACCGCTCCGTTACGCCTTCCTGACGGGAGTGGTGCTTCTGCTCCTTGCCGCCTGCTCGCTGGTAGGGTTCAAGGCAGTGACCGTAAAAATGCTCCCCTTCGACAACAAAAACGAGTTGCAGGTAATCATTGACGCCCCGGAGGGGACTCCGCTGGAGGAAACCGCCCGGATGGTCCGGGAGATGGGAGATGCTCTGCGCAGTCTGCCGGAAGTCACCAATTTCCAGAGTTACATCGGGACCAGCGCACCGTTCAACTTCAATGGCCTGGTGCGACATTATTATCTTCGCAAAGGTTCCAACCTGGCCGATATCCAGGTGAACCTGCTCCCGAAAAATGAACGAAAGGATCAGTCCCATGACACAGCGAAGCGGATCAGGCCACTGGTCAAGAGGGTCGCTGACCGGTACGGCGCCCGGGTAAAGGTTGCGGAAATTCCTCCCGGTCCGCCGGTACTCGCCACCCTGGTGGCCGAGCTCTACGGTCCCGACGACGCCACCCGCGCCGGTATCGCCGGCAAGGTGAAGGATATTCTCAAAAAAACCGCCGGCGTAGTGGATGTGGACTGGTACCGGGAGTACGACCAGAAAAAGGTCATCTTTGTCGTCGATCAGGAAAAGGCGGCGCTCTCCGGCGTTGCCGTGGAAGATGTCGCCCGAACTCTACGCATTGCCTTGGCCGGCATGGATGTCGGACTGGCGCACTTCCCCAAGGAAAAGGAACCGGTGGCGATCAACCTCCGACTCCCCGCCGTCCAGCGAAGCTCGGTGGCTTCGTTCTCGTCCCTGTACGTTTCGGGGACAAAGGGGAACGTCCCGCTACCCCAACTGGTGCGGGTGACGTCGACGACCGAGGAGAAGACGCTGTATCGCAAGAACCTGAAGAACGTGGTCTACGTGGTCGCTGACGTGGCCGGGGAGATTGAGGCGCCGGTCTACGCCATTCTCAAGGTGCAGAAGGAAATTCAGGACCTCCCCACTGCCGATGGGACAAAAATCGAGATCCTCGCCTCCCGCCAGCCCTGGAGCGAAAATCACGGGGGGATGAAATGGGATGGCGAGTGGCATATCACCTATGAAGTTTTTCGCGACCTGGGAATTGCCTTCGGTGCGGTCATGGTTCTCATCTATATCCTCGTGGTAGCCTGGTTCCGGGACTTCACCACACCACTGGTGATCATGGTCCCTATCCCGTTGACCCTCATCGGCATCCTGCCGGGGCATGCCCTGGCGGGCGCCTTCTTCACCGCCACCTCCATGATCGGCTTCATCGCCCTGGCCGGAATCATCGTGAGAAATTCCATCATCCTCATCGACTTTGCCGAGATGAAGCGGCGCGAGGGGATGCCTCTGGACGAGGCGATCATCGAGGCGGGTGCGGTCCGTTTCCGACCCATGCTCCTCACCGCCGGCGCCGTTGTCGTGGGGAGCTTCGTCATCGTCTTTGATCCGATTTTTCAGGGGCTTGCCATTGCCATGATCTGTGGCGAAATCGCCTCCACGACGTTGTCACGGGTGACGATACCGATCCTCTATTACATCGTACAGTCGTGGAAAGAACGACACCTGAAGCGACAAGAATCTTGATTCAAAGGAGAACACCATGAAAGAAGAATTTTACATCGAACGGATCGTCAGGATCGTCGCGGGGTTGTTCATCACCATCTCGCTTCTCCTGGCCCACTTTCACTCCCCCAACTGGCTCTGGCTCACCGGCTTCGTCGGGTTGAATCTGCTCCAGTCGGGTTTTACCCAGTTCTGCCCCATGTTTAACATCCTGGCCAAACTGGGGGTGCCTCGTTTTCCCAAAAACTGCGGATTCAACGGATTTAAATGATGAGCAATAACGGTCTTGTGGGCTGGCGCCGGGCGGTCTGCCCATGGAGAGGTAATGATAATGGCGGAGGTCAACAACAAAAGAGAAGTTAAAGAGATAGCTGAGGTATTGAAGGTCATGGGACATCCCATCCGCCTCAGGATCTTGCTGAAACTGGCGGAACAATGTTGTTGCGTCGGGGAAATCTGGGGGTGTCTCCAGCTTCCCCAAGCCGTGGTCTCGCAACATCTGAAGATTCTCAAGGAGCGTGGGGTGCTGGATTCCCGTCGGGAAGGGGCGAGGGTCTGTTATCTGATCAATGACAGCATGATTCGGGATCTCATAACGGGACTGGGTAAAAGATGCTCAGTTTCCGAAAAGTTAGCGGCATGACTCAACTGTGCATTAGACCATAACGGAAACAAGGAGGTGGAAAAATGAAAAGCGTGTTACTCATGATAGGATTTCTGGTCTTCTGGTTCGTGCTGCAGAAATATATTCTGCCGCGACTCGGCGTTCCTACCTGACTGTCTAATTCCTGTGACCTCGGGGACCGAGGTACTAAAAAAGAAAAGAAAGATACCAACACCCAAAGAAATTCACCATGAAGCAGTTATGTGTCGTTATTGCATTTGTCGCTCTCACTATCACCCTGCCTGCCTATGCCGGTGATAACACCGCAGTCGAAAAGGCCGCCGACGCTTTTCTGAGCGGAGTCCTCGCGGATGCCTACCTCATCTCCGCTGAAAAGCTTCAGGAGCGGATAAAGGCCGGAAACAATGATTTCGTCATCGTCGATGTCCGGATTCCCAAGAATAAGAGTTACGATCAGGGGCACATCCCCGGGGCGATTCACCTGGGATACCCCACCATCGCCCGCCCGGAAAATCTGGCGAAGCTTCCGAAAGATAAGGATATCATCCTCTACTGCCATACCGGTCACGAAGAAAACAAGGTCCTGGCAGTACTTCGGATGCTCGGCTACCGGGCCTACGGGGTGAAATGGGGATACATGTCCTGGAAGTCTCTTCCTCCCACAGCCATGACGCTGAAAGCCATAGAAGGATCGATTCTCAACAACTATCCGGTTGAAAAATAGGTATTTGTCATGAGTGGCGCCCGTGGGATAAACAGACCTATGAGGAGGAAGTATGAGAAAGATCGTATGTGTGTTACTGGGAGCGGGGTTATTGGCTGCCGCAAGCATCGCCATGGCCGGCGGAGCGACTGCACCATTGAGTACAGCTGAACTGAAACAGACTATCGGCGCCAAGGGAGCAGCCACGGTTGTCTTTTTCCAGAATCCCAATGGCGGTCCATGTAAAATGCAGAAACAGATTCTCGACACATTACTGCTGGAGCGGAAAAACAATTTCAATATTGCGGCGGTAAGCACCATGAAACAGGAAGATCAGAAAGCTTTCTACGACTACGGCGTCCGGAGCCTTCCGTCACTGGTGCTTGTTGATAAAAGCGGCAAAATCTTCCGCGTGTTCCCTCCCGGCATTCAAAACAGGGAAACGCTTGTGGTTGCCTTGGATAGCCTCAAATGATCGAACTCGGCTTTTCCACTGTTCTGCTTGCAATCGGAGCAGGGCTGGCCAGCATACTATCCCCCTGTGTCCTTCCGGTTGTGCCGATCATCATGGCCGGGGCGGAGCGAAAAGACCGGGTCAGGCCGATTATTCTGGTGCTGGGACTGTCACTTTCGTTCATGGCAATGGGCGCCGTCTCCTCACTCTTCGGCGCCATGCTGGTTGGTCGCAGCCGTTATATCGAACTTTTCGGTTCGTTTGTCATCATCGCTCTGGGAACCATGGTGATATTTGACCTCAGCATTTTCAAACGGATAACCATGCTTTCCTCTCTTCGTGTGAAGGGTGAAGGACGATTCGGTGCTCTTGTTCTGGGGATGGCTCTTGGATTGGTATGGGTTCCCTGTGTCGGTCCGTTCCTCTCCACCATTCTCACCATGGTGGGGACAAATGGGCAACTCACCCATGGCATTACCCTTCTCGGCTTTTACTCCCTGGGGCTGGCCGTCCCGATGCTCATTCTGGCCTATTCGTCCCAGCTTGTGCGGAACAGGGTCAAGGCGCTGACACGGCATGACAGGATGTTCCGGTATCTGTCCGGCGGGGTACTTGTTGCCTTTGGACTTTACTCCGTAGTGAACGGAAATATTGCTTTTTAGGAAACGAGGGGACTCATGACATCCAAAACTCACCTGATCTATTTTTCTTCCACTAAAACGACTAAAAAAATTGTGGAACAGATTGCCGCTGGCCTCAATGCCGGTGATTGTGAGCATTATGACCTGTCATCTTGATGGATGTTCAGATGCCGGTCATGGACGGAATAGAGGCCACGCGCGCCATCAGAGAGAGTGAGCATATACGTGGCGTTCACGTGCCGATCATCGCCGTGTCTGCTCGCGCTCTTGACGAAGAACGTGAGTTTATTCAGAAGCAGGGATTCGACGGCTATGTCATTAAGCCGTTTGAGATTGGCGAACTGCTCCGTGAGGTGAGAAGGTGCCTGGCATGAGCAGATAACTTTTTATGAAATACAGACTATTTCATAACTGTCAGATGCTATATATATTCAAAAATTTATATAGACAAGAATAATATATTGACAGGCAGCACTCCCCACATTTAGGATGCAGCGCGACATCTTCTTGGGCAGCACGTCATGAAACAGATTGGGCGGACATAAGCGAGAACAAACATCATGTCACAACAGGAGGGATCATGATTTTGAAACGTTGTGAGATAATTGTCGCTAACACTGCTCTCTTCATGGTGATGCTATTTGCGGCTCCGGCGACTGCATCCGGACCGCTTACCGACTTCTCCTCGGAACGGTTTACGACTGCGACCGTCTGCGCTCACTGCCATAACGACCTGACCGACCGCACAGGCGCTGACGTTTCCATTGTGAACGACTGGTCCACGAGCATGATGGCCTTCAGTTTTATTGATCCATTCTGGCAGGCCCAGGTCGCCAGCGAAATTGCCCGTGCGCCGACTCTTAAAGAGGTTATTACCGAAAAGTGTAGTCGCTGTCATGCTCCCATGGCGCATACTCAAACTGCATCTGACGGCCACGGTAACGGCAAACCTGATTACGACTTTGTCCCCCTGGACAATGCATCCCATGGCGCCGCCGGCGAAGGTGTCGGGTGTACGCTCTGCCACCAGATCGCCGACTCCCCGATTTTGGGGACAGCTCCGTTTTTTTCCGGCAGATATGCTCCGGTTCTTTCCAGCGGTCAGATTTATGGCCAGTACAGCGGTGTCTTAACTCGTCCCATGCTCAGGATGACCGGCTTCCAGCCGATCTATGGCAAGCAAATACATCAGTCCCGAATCTGCGGGACGTGCCACAACGTGAAAACCCCGTATCTGGACCGAGCCGGTCGGTTGGCAAGCACTCCGTCCACGGAATTTCCCGAACAGGCCGTTTATACCGAGTGGGAACAGAGCGCTTACGGTGAGAAAGGATTGACGCCGGTTACCTGCCAAGAGTGTCATATGCCGTCGGCCGGAGGGGTGATCCTGGCGTCTCGTCCTCCCTGGCTGGAAACCGCGCGAGAGCAGTTTTCACGGCACACATTCTTCGGCGCCAATACCATGATCCGCGACCTGATCCTTCGGAACGGCTTAGCCGAAGGTACCCCGCCGGATACGCTCAAGAAGAACCTCACCGGCGTGCGACGGTTCCTGTCGTCCTCTGCTACTGTGGCGCTGGTGGACAGCTCTCTGAAGGGGGGAATCCTCACAGCTCGACTGTCCGTGCAGAACCGGACCGGCCACAAACTTCCCACCGGGTTCCCTTCGCGACGGCTGTTTATCCATTACGTGGTGAGTGATGAGCAGGGAAGGATCGTCTTCGAGTCAGGAAAGAGTGGTGACGGCTCCCTGCGGGTCATGGGAGTGGACGCCGATGGGGACGGACGGACCTTCGAACCGCACCACGACGTGATCACTACGCCCGAACAGGTCCAGGTTTACGAGGGAATCATGGGGAATACCGAGGGGGAGGTTACCTACGTGGTGGTCGGTCTGCCGGGGAAACGCTACACGGTCAGCGCTGAACTGATCTATCAAACGATCAGCTATCGTTTTCTTGAAAATTTGTACGAGGAACGCCGTGAGCCGGCAGTGGCGGCATTTGACTCCTCTTTAACGTATGCGCCACTCCGGCAGGAAATCATTACGAGGGTTGAGCGGATCATTACTGCTGACAGTCGGTAGAGAATATTGTGCAGAACACTAAATCCAGCACTGTCTGGATAAAAAACGGGAGATGTTATTATGAAAAAGAATGTGGGAACTGTTGATCGTTGTGTTCGAATTATTGCCGGATTGGCGTTACTTGGGGTAGCTTACAACGGAAAGACATGGGGGTTGATCGGTATCGTGCCGCTGTTGACCGGAATAATCGGTTGGTGCCCCCCCTATCAGCTGCTCGGGATCAACAAAGAGGGGAAGTTATAGTGCTCCGGGATTGTGAGATATGTGGGGAGGAATTGGCGGATCAGGATAATGAAGACGTCTGCCTCTCATGTCGGGACGATACTATTTTTGATTGCTCCCGGTGTGGCGCTGCTATGGACTGGCGGGATAGAGAGTTTACTCTTTGTCAAGATTGTCGGGAGGTCGAGCCAGCTGTTGTCGTGAAGACGGGAAAGGGTTGAGTGGAGCAGAGAGATGTTTTGCGACAAGATGCTCAGGTTACAACAACTACACCGTACGGCGGCTCTGCTGGCGCTGATCACCATTTTCTACAACATTGCCGAAGGCCTGATATCAGTCTGGTTCGGCGTCGAGGATGAGACTCTTTCCCTGTTCGGTTTCGGTCTTGACTCCTTTGTGGAAGTAATCTCCGGGATCGGCATCTGGCATATGGTCCGCCGTCTTGGCAGGGGCGAACTTGATGATCGCGACTCGTTCGAGAGGAAAGCATTGCGAATCACCGGCAGCTCGTTTTATCTCCTTGCCGGCGGTATGATAGTAACGGCATTCGTCTCCATCATGCAAGGACACCGCCCGGTAACAACGCTGTGGGGTAGTATCGTCTCTTCGATCTCCATTATCTCCATGCAGCTACTGATCCACTATAAGGTAAAGGTCGGAACTGCCCTCAATTCTCCAGCCATCCTGGCTGATGCCGCCTGCACCAAGACCTGCCTGCAACTCTCCGTCGTCCTGCTGCTGGCCAGTTTTGGATATACTCTGACCGGTATTGGTTTTCTCGACGCTGTCGGTTCTCTGCTCATCGCCATACTTGCCATCCGGGAAGGAAGAGAAGCGATGAACAGTGCCAAGGGACTCGCCTGCTCCTGTTCTTGCACCGGTTGATACAATTGAGTTCATCTCTGGAGAACGCCCTGACCATCGCCTGCAACGAATTGAGTGGTGTTGCCACCATCCGAAAAGAGTACGAATCGGGGCCGGAGATCCTCTGTCACCTCGGCCAACTGAACCAAGTTTTCCTGAACCTGCTGCTCAATGCCGGCCAGGCCATTATTCCGCCGGGTGAGATCGTGCTCAGAAGTCGGCACGACGATGAATTCGTCTACGTCTCGGTAAGT
>CAIYUY010000205.1 GCA_903929485.1 uncultured Desulfuromonadales bacterium | reverse complement strand
TTGCCTTTATGCACTCGCCTTGAAGGTAAACGCCTGCCTCTCCGGAATGGTAAGGATTTCCCCGGTTTTGGGATTCCTCCCCTCCCTGGCCTTCCTCGTCACAACCTTGAACGTCCCGAACCCCCGAAGCGTCACCGGCTCTTTGTGGGCCACTTCCCGAATAAGATCAAAGGCATGGTTCAGCGCCTCATCGATCTCCTTCTTGGTGATCGTCCCGCTGATCATCTGCAACTGCACTTCCTCCACCAGCTGTTTCCTGTTCATCGATTATCTCCTTTAGAGTATTTTCTGAGCCAATCCTTCGTCTTCAAAATATGAATAAAAACCTCGCCGCAGCCATCACACACAAGCTGCACCGCTTTGCCGCACATGATGACCTTTACTAGCTCCTCATCAATATCCGCCTTACACTCCGGGCATTCCATCAGAGGGTTACCTCCTTTAACTTCCGCGAGTAGGCCCACTCAGTAACGACCTTCAGCAAAAAATCGGGGTCCTTATTCAACTGATGCTTCGACAAAGCGGAACTATTCAGCTTATGACCTCCACCCGACTCTGACAACCACCCAACAATCCAGGCGCCGGGGTAAGCCTCAATAACTCCCACCTGCACCATTTTGTTAGGTGCGGTCCAGTGCCACGCCCGCCCCTGATAGTACCGTGCGCGTCTCCGTTCCATCATCTGCTCTCTCATCTCCAAACTGGTCATCATCTCCCCCTGTAAGGGCACGGCGCGCCGTGCCCCTACGTTTTTATTCACCTTTCACCTTTCACCATTCACGGTTTCAAGAAGCAATATTCAGATTCAGCTGCCGATAACTCCCGTCCCCCTGCCGCTCGTAGAAGCGGACATATGCCTTGCTGTCCACGATCTGCACGCTGTCGCTGATCGCCTGCATCGCCTGCTGCCACACCTCGTCGTCAATGTCGATCCGCCGCAGGGAAAGAATCCGCTTCGTGTTGATTCGCCCCAGCTTATCCACCTGAAACGCATCGCTGATAATCGTCTTGATCTCCACGCAACTGCTGTCACTCCACCGTTTCAGACAGTCGTCAATCAACTCCTTGGCCGCCATCAACCGCTCGTCGAAGCGCAAGAAATCATCCATGGAACGAACCATCTTGAACCGGCCATCAAAGGAGTAGAGCGCCACATTCCCCTTGTTCCCCCCCAACTTCGCCCCGTACTTCTCCCCGGAGAGCTCCACAAACGCCTGAATATCCTCCATGGCGTTCTGTTTAAACGCGGCCAACAGCTCCGCCAATGCTTGCGCCCGCTTCATCAACTCCAGCACCAGGCCATTCCTGACCAGGTCCACTTCCTTGATCGTCTCCACCGGGACCAACCGTCCCACGCTATCCACCATGTATCCCGCAACCTGCTGTGCCATCGTAATGCTCCTTCTGCCTCGGTATTTGTTCTTCCTGTAATGGCGCAGCAAGCCGCGCCCCTACGTTTTCACCCCGTTACGAAGATCCACGCCAACCACCCCAGCGAAAACCCGATAAATACCGCCATGGCTATGGCGATCATCATATAATTTGCGACATGTTCAAGATGCTTCTCTATATCCAATGTTTTCACAGGATTCGCCTCAACGCTCCCATCTTGATCAACTCCCGCACCATCTGCGTATTGGCATGACAGTACATGGCCCGTTTCGTCTTGCCGTAGGTCCGCCACCACTTGAACTCCTCAACCACGCGCTTCAGCATGAACTTGCCTCCTGATGGTAACGT
>CAIYUY010000204.1 GCA_903929485.1 uncultured Desulfuromonadales bacterium | reverse complement strand
TGGAGATCATGACGAACAAGCCGCCATCATCATGAAACAATCTCCTTTTAGAGGTAGCAACGACCAACGGAAGGGGCAATGGAGAGGTTTTAAGCAGTGGCCATGAAATTATCCGTAGTCATCCCCGTCTACAACGAGAGGGATTCCATCAGGGAAATAATCGAGAGCGTAAAGGGGGTCGATCTGGACAAAGAGATCATCCTGGTTGACGATTTTTCCACCGACGGCACTCGCGAAATACTTCTGGGGTTGGCCGACGAATCCACCAGAATCATTTTCCATGATAGGAACCGGGGGAAGGGGGCGGCGCTCCGGACCGGTTTCGCCCAGGTCGCCGGCGACATCGTCATCATCCAGGATGCCGATCTTGAGTACGACCCGCGGCAATACCCGAAACTCATCCAACCAATTCTCGACGGCAAAGCGGATGTGGTTTACGGTTCCCGTTTCATTACCGGGGACTACCGGAGAGTGTTTTTTTTCTGGCATATGCTGGGAAACAAGTTCCTGACGCTCCTCTCCAACCTGCTCACCAACCTGAATCTCAGCGATATGGAAACCTGTTACAAGGTGTTTCGACGTGAAGTCCTGGAAAAGATAATCATCGAAGAAAACAGATTCGGGTTCGAACCGGAGATTACCGCCAAGATCGCCAAGCTGAACATAAGAATCTATGAAGTCGGGATTTCCTACTCCGGCAGAAGCTACGGGGAGGGGAAAAAAATCGGCTGGAAGGACGGCGTCTCCGCGCTCCGCTGCATCCTGAAGTACAATTTGCGCCGCAAGCGCTAAAAGGAACAGCATGAAGCTTTGCCTCATAGCCCCCCTCCCTCCTTTCCGGGGAGGGATCGCCAAATACTGCCACTCCCTGGCGTTGGAGCTGGAAAAACGCCATGAGTTGCTGCTGTTGAGCTACCGGCGACAGTATCCAAAAATTCTTTACGGCAGAAAAAACCAGATTGATCAGGATGTTGACAAAAAAACCATCCTCGCCCAATTCAACCGCCTCTCCTACGACATGGACTCGGCTAATCCACTTTCATGGCGGCGGACGGCAAGGGAAATAGGCGATTTCAAGCCGGAGATGGTGATCATCCCCTGGTGGGTTGCTTACTGGACTCCCCTCTACCTGTATCTCCTCCTCTCACTGAAGCGCAGAGGGATAAAAGTACTCTTTCTCTGCATCAACGTCTACGAGCATGAAGGAAGCCGCCTGAAGAATCTACTGACACGATTCGTCCTGGGAAAAGTCCACCGGATCATTGTCCACTCCCGGCAGGAACGGCAAGAGATCATGTCGTTCAACACCACCGCCACGGTGAGAACAGAGCTCCTCCCCCTGTTTGAATACGACGTACTTCCAACGGAGAAGGTCGACAGCAGGCTGCACCTTCTTTTTTTCGGATTCGTCCGCTCCTACAAGGGGCTTGACACCCTCCTGCGCGCCCTCGCCCTCTTGAAAGATTGCGATATTTTGCTTAAGGTGGCAGGTGAGTTCTGGTGCGACAAAAATGAATACCTCGACCTCATCAGGGAGCTGGATCTTTCCGCCATAGTGGAACTGGTGGACGGCTACGTCTCCCCTGGGGAGATGGGCCGGCAGTTCGCCTGGGCCGACCTGGTCATCCTTCCCTACAAAAAGTCCATCACCTCGGGGGTGCTGGCGACGGCCTATGGCTTCGGCAAACCCGTTTTGGCGACAGACGTGGGGGGGTTTTGCGAACTGCTCCTGGATGGCTGTACCGGCAAGTTAGTTCCCCCGGATAACCCCCGAGCCCTTGCCGACGGTGTCCGCTGGTTTTTGGAAAACAGGGATCTGGATTTCGCCGGAAACATCTCCGCCTTTACACGGGAGAAGATGTCCTGGAGTTCACTGGTCAACACCATCGAAGAATTTGTCAGGGAGACCTAAGGGATCCGGGAGTAGTTTTCGGCGGTTAGATATTCCCCAGTTTGTATTTGGTGACAAATTCATAGTACCGATAAAACAGGGGGGACTGATAGGGGATCTCCGCCCATGACGTGTCAAACTCCTTCCCCATCTCCTTATCGGTGCAGATTAATTCGTTATTTTTCGTATAATTTCTCTTTGCCGCCTGTCTGAACTTCCCTTCCTTGATCTGCAGATCAACCTGATGGTACGCCACGTCTCCCTTTTTTGTCATATTCTCCCGACAGAGCGGATACTGGGCCAGATGCTTGGTATAATACCCCGTGCCTGACTTCGTCAGGTTATACTGCTCGGTCCAGCTCAAGCTCTTCCCCACGACCTTAATGCTCTCCGCATCGTAGGAATTCGACTCCACACTCTTATTGGGGGCGTCAAAATCCATGGTTACCCAGTTGGCCCCATGACAGGTGAACGTTCCCGCCAGCAGGAACATGCCGATAACCCCTACGCTCAACATGATTTTGCTCATTTCCTTACCCCTTGCATGCTTGTATGACCTCCGAAGAGATTGACCGCAACTTTATCATGTTGTCGTGAGCCTGCAAAGAGTCTATTACGGGAAAATATTTTCGTCGGACGCGGAATTGACTATTTCGCCCCAAAATGCTAGGTTCGGACAAAGGTTACGTTCCCTACTCAGCCCCCTCATGAACCAAAGGAACAGCATGAACATCCAGGAACCACCCAGGGGACAGAACCGGAGCTTCCTCGCAAAATCAACGGGATCCCGGCCGGGCGACGAAAGCGAGCTCGTTTCCGCCAAGATCCTGACCTGGGGCGCGGGTTTACTCCTTGCATATTTCGGAGTGCGACTCATCTTCTTCGCCCTGAGCATCTCCCCTGCCGTACCGCCCGACGAAGTCAGCCACGCGGGACTCTGCAAGGTTTTTTCAAAAGTTCTCCTCCTCCCGGACAACTCCCCCGCAACCTATGAATTCGGCTTGGTCACCAACATCCCCTGGCTCTACTACTGGATCATGGGAAAACTGCTCCATCTCAATTTCCTGGGGATCTCCGACCTGGTATTTTGCCGGCTCCTCAACATCCCCCTGGCCTTCGGGACGATCTACTTCATCCGGCAAACACTCCTTCTCCTGACCAAAGACCGGCTTGCCCAGCTGCTGCTGGTCGTTCTCCTGACCAATACCGCCATGTTCTCCCTTCTATCAGCCTCCGTCTCCTACGACAACCTGGCGAACCTCCTCTCCGCCATGGCGATCTATTATCTGCTGGCTTTTTTCAGGGAGCGTTCGGCCCCACGCCTGGCGGCGACGGTCCTCTGCCAGCTTGCCGGATGCCTCTGCAAAATCACCTTCCTGCCGCTGGTGCTGACACTGAACCTCCTGCTGCTGCTCCACGAAGCAAGAAACCTCCGCCTTATCCCCGCCGCACTGAAGAACTGCATCCGGGGAGCAACAACTCTCACCTGGCTGACAGCGGCAGCCATGCTGGTGGCGCTGGGTCTGAACTTTCAGCTCCACGGCGGGAACTATCTCCGGTTTGAAACCCTGAACCCCTCCATGACGGACGTTGTCTCTTCCCAGGCGGCAATGGAACATCGCCTGGATGCTCGCGGGCTTATTTTCAACCAGTACAAGGAGGGGAAGATCAGCTACATGGAGGCGGTGATCATGGCCGGGGAGATACGGCATCCGGGAGACAAGGCCGACACCTTCTATCTGCTCATGAACTATGAAAAAATGAAGAGTAACCCTCGGCTCTGGATGACCCCTTGGGCATATTCCGTTGTCTGGCTGGAAAACATGGTGGGGAGCAGCCTGGGGATCAAGTCCCATCTCATCATGACCAAGGAAGGAGGTGAACTCATTCCTCTCTACGTGGTCATGGCGCTGGCGCTCTTGGGCTTTATCGTCCGCTGGAGGCCAAGGGAATCGGGGTGGCTTCCCCTGCAGGCGGCATTCATCATTACTCTATACGCCGGATACTTCATGCATGAGATCAATTACGAGAGTTATCTCAACTACGGCGCCCCCGGATTGACCCTCTACGGCCGGTACCTTTTCCCGGTAATCGGCCCCTCTGCCGTTTTGTTCTGCTGCTACCTGCCGCAGCTCTTCCGCGCCAAGGTTCTCTGCTACATCCTGACGCTCTCCACAACCCTGCTTCTCGTCTCTTACGACTTCCCCTGGTTCCTCATGCACGCCACGCCGGAATGGTTCTCATGGCTACCGCGGTAACAGAACGTCGGAATATAGGATTTCCTTGATGATAACGCTGGATAAACTCTTTGCCTCCCCTTCGAAAGGTAACGGCGAAAGATGGCGTCTTCCCCTGGCGCTCATCCTTATTTCCCTGGTGACGGTCGTTGTTTACTGGCCGGTGCTGCATAACGGCTTCATCGATTACGACGACGATGCCTACGTGACCATGAACCGGATGGTTCGTCAGGGGATCACCCTGAACGGTTTCATCTGGTCCTTCAGCTCCTTCCATGCCGGCAACTGGCACCCCCTCACCTGGATTTCCCACATGCTGGACATCCAACTGTTCGGCCTGAACCCCCTGGGGCATCACGCCGTCAGCCTGACCCTTCATCTCGCCAATTCACTTCTCCTCTGCGGCATCCTCCATCGCCTCACCAATCACCTGGGGAGGAGCAGCTTCGTGGCGCTCCTCTTCGCCCTGCACCCTCTCCATGTGGAATCGGTGGTCTGGATCGCCGAACGGAAGGATCTCCTCTCCACCTTCTTTTGGCTCCTGACCACCCTTGCCTACGCTCATTTTACCCGGAAACGGAGCCTGAGTCGGTACCTTATCGTCCTCCTCCTGTTCACGCTGGGTCTGCTGGCGAAGCAGATGCTGGTGACCCTCCCCCTGATTCTCCTCCTCATGGATTACTGGCCGCTGAACCGCTTCGCTCCCCGTTACGGAGAGAATACAGCCATACGGGTGGGGATGAAGTCGCTCCTGGCCGAGAAGATTCCGCTCCTTCTCATCTCCGCGGCGGCGGCGCTCCTGACGGTTCGCGCCCAGGATTCCGCCGGGGCTCTTGCCCATGGGGAGGGGAGCGTCCTCCTCCACGCCGGAAACGCCCTGATCTCCTACGTGAGCTATCTGGGGGAGATGATCCGGCCTGTGGATCTGGCCATCTTCTACCCCTTCGAGCCATCCCTGGTCACCCCCCCGCGGGTGGCGGGAGCAGCGGCGCTCCTGACGGCCATAACCTGCTTCGTCATCCGGCAGAGGCAATGCCGCCCCTATCTCCTCTTTGGCTGGTTCTGGTACCTGCTCACCCTGCTGCCGGTGATCGGCTTCATAAAGGTGGGTTCACAGGCCATGGCCGACCGATATACCTATATTCCGCTGATAGGGCTCTTCGTGGCGACGGCATGGGGGGGGGGAGAACTGGCGGGGAGATGGCGTCACGGAGTCCGGGCGGCGACGGCGGGGGCGGCGGTCATACTGGCCCTCCTCTCTTTTCAGACCGTCACCCAGATCCGCTACTGGCGCAACAGCTTTGATCTTTACAGCCACGCCCTGGAGGTGGTGGAGAGGAACTGGCTGGCTCACAACAACCTGGCGGTACTCCTGGCCCAGCAGAACCGTCAAGAGGAAGCCATCCGCCACTTCCAGGAATCACTGCGCATCTACCCCAACCAGGCCGAAGGTTTCAAAAATATCGGCAACGTCTATCAATCCGTGGGAAGAACCCAGGAGGCGCTGGAGGCATTTCACGATGCGGTACGGATCAACCCCGATGACCCGGAAGGACATTTCCGTCTGGGGTACGCCTACCTTATGGATGGCGACAGCGACCACGCCTACCGGGAATATCTCCAGGTGCGGCGCCTGAATGAAACCTACGCTCAGCCCCTCCTGGATTCCATCCAACGAGCCACCCGGCGCACCCCCTGACCGCCCATGGCGTTAGAGCATTGGCGCCCACCTACCCCTGACCTGTCCTGAGCGTAGTCGAGGGAGGGACAGGGTGAGGGGGAATAAAAATAGATGATTATTCTCATGCATCATATCACCACTACGTTTTAGCAAAAATAGCAATGTCAAATGTCGAGATTCCTTACACATTTTTGTCGGGTTTCCTTACACTGTCAAACCGGCATGTCCCTCATGTATTTTTGTCGTCGGTCCATGGAGAAACATATAGATTAACCTGTCAATATTCCACAAGAAAAAAAAACAGCTTTGTCCATGGATATGTGGAGAGAATCTTGCACATGAAGACGATGCCGTGCAAAATATCACCGGAGGTACACACCATGAAAAAGGGAATTTTATCACTGTTCATTTTGCTGGCACTTACCCTTACACTTGTCCAATCGGCGAGTGCCAGAGTGATATTTGTCTACGGTGGCTCGTTCGGTGCAACCTCTACTTTCGACTCTGTCCCCTTCGGGACCCCCACGGCATTCCAGGTCGAAGCTCCAATGGGCCAGACACCTTTTAACTATGGTAATTTTTACGGCGAGTACGATACTCACGATCTTGAGTTCACGATCGGCGGCACTACCTATACCAGCAATCCAAATGATGGATATGTAATCATCGGCAACCCTGCCAATACGTTCACTAAAATTGTTGGAATAGTCGCTGATTCATCTAACTTGTTCAGCTATTTTACAGATCCCACCACTTTGGATTATTTAAATCCGCCGGTTCCGACCTATTTTACACTTGACCAGTCTAAAAATAAGTTGACTTCATCGCACGGCGGCATGACGCTTTCACTCATTGACACAAATAACCTTGCACATACTCTCGTTATACGCGATGCCGCCGGAGACTTCAGTGCTTCAATTCAGGAATCCGGTCCGTCCTCCGTCCCTGAACCCTCAACCTTCATACTTCTTGGCGCTGGTCTTGGCGGACTATCTCTAATCAGAAGAAAGTCCCGTAAACCATAATCAAAGGTCGACCAGCTTATGGCCCTCTGCGATACCCTGGAAGCCCGTTCCAGGCAATGGCGGAAAAGCTGACCTCGGCGGCGGTGCAGATGCTGCTGGCGGCATGATGAAACTGTCCCGCCCCCGGTTACCCCCCTGTGTCAGCGTTCTTGACACCAGCGTTCTGACACCAGCGTTCCCCCACTTGGGCTACCTGATGTCAGAGAAACAGCCGATAGTCTACATTCAAGGCCGTCGCCAGCTTTCGGGCTGTTTCCTTACCTATGGTTCGCTTTCCGTTCTCCATCTCGGAAATATGACGCTGCGGAATGCCGGTCAACTCGGCAAGCTCTCTTTGCGTCAATCCTTCGCGTGTCCTGTAACCACACAAGGTAACAGCCCACCTTGATTTGCCCGTGAAATATTTATCAAAAAACCCATTAACGGTGATTCCGTCATTATCCCCGTCAACAGGTTCCACCGTCTCAACATAACGCTTGATTCAGCCCAACCATTCGAACCGTCTATCCCTCAGGAATGCACCGTCTCATCTCCGTGAACAGCGTGTTGATCTCAAACGGTTTGGTAACGCAGCCATCAAAACCCTGGCGCAAGATATTTTCCTGTTCCTCACGCAGTGCGTCTGCCGTAAGCGCGATAATAGGGGTATATCTGTCTGTTCCAGCCTCTTTTTCCCGAATTATCTTCGTTGCCTCGATGCCATTCATGACAGGCATATGAACATCCATCAGGATGAGGTCGAACGTGAACTCCAACCAAGCTTCCAGCGCTTCCTGGCCATCACTGGCCGAAACGAAGTCAATGCCTGCTTTTTTCAGCAGATATCCTGCTATATTCTGATTAATTTCATTGTCATCGACAACCAGAACCCGTAGCGGCCGACCGTCCCATTTCAAATTTAATGTTTCGCGATTCAGATTTTCCTGATGGTTCACTGCCACGGATGATACGCCAAACGGGATGACTACCGAAAAGGTGCTGCCGGCCCCCGCAGTGCTTTCCACCTCGATCCTTCCCCCCAACAGTTCGGCAAGTTGCCTGCTGATGGTCAGGCCAAGACCAGTGCCTCCGAATTTCCTCGTGGTCGAAGAATCCGCCTGGCTGAACGGCTCGAATATTTTCTGAATGGCCTCGGCGCTGATGCCAATTCCGCTGTCAGTAACACCAATTCTGATCGTAGCGATGGTGTCAGCTTGTTGCTGCATGGCAACCGTAACGGCAATAGCGCCGGAATCGGTGAACTTGATGGCGTTGCTCAGGAAATTGAGGATTATCTGCTTGAGACGAAGCTGATCACCAATCAGATTATCCGGAATTGCGTCGGGGATGTGGGTGATGAGTTGCAATCCTTTACGCTGCACGAGGGAAATCTGGGTATTCACCAGATCCGAAATTGTCGCCCGGAAGCTGAACTCTCGTTGTTCCAGTTCTATCTTTCCGGCTTCGATTTTAGAGAGGTCGAGGATGTCATTGATCAGCCTCAACAGGTTATGTGAGGAAGACTTTATGGCGTCAACGTACTTGCGCTGTTCCTCATCCAGCGTGGTGTATTCCATGAGTTGCGTCATGCCGAGGACCCCATTCATCGGGGTGCGGATTTCATGGCTCATGTTTGAGAGAAACTCGCTCTTTGCCTTGTTGGCGGTCTCGGCTGCTCCACGTGCCTCTTCAAGCTCCTTCTCGTATTTCATCCGTTCGTGTATGTCGTGAACTATCCCAATCGCATGCCACGCATCATTCAGAAATACCGCCGACGATGACACCGATACCGGAATCTCGCATCCGTCTTTTCTGAGGGCGAAAAGATCGCGGCTCTTACCCATGGCGGCGCCTTCTCCGGTGCGAAGAAACACGGGATACCCTGCATTGAAGTCGTCATGGTAGCGCATCGGAGCCAACAAGTCGTGGAGATTTTTGCCCAGCGCCTCGCTGGATGAGTACCCAAATATCCTCTCGGCCGCCGGATTCCAGTGAGTAATTGAGCCCAGGTCATCCATCAATACAATGCCGTCATTGGCATAATCACTTATACTACGCAGTTTCTGCTCGCTCTCTTGCAGTTCTTCGGTCCGCTCCTCAATCCTTTGTTCCAGCTCGCTGTTGAGTCTGTGGATTTCGATTTCATTTCTTTTCTGTTCGGTGATATCAGAGGCGACACACTCCATCAGCTGTGGTGAACCATCTTCGCCATAATAGAAACGACCCTTGGCGGCAATCCAGCGCACCGAACCATCAGGCAAGAGTATCCGGTATTCGGCGTCGTACTCACTGCGGCTCTCCATGGCTTGGCGGACCTGACAGTCAGCGCTCTCCCTGTCCTCCGGGTGGAGCAGTGACAGCCAATTGTCATAGCAAGGCTCCAGTTCCAGAGAAATTCCGAAAATATTACGGAATTCATCGGTCCAGCTAAACTCACCCGAGGCGACATTCCAATGAAATGCACCCATTCCGGCGGCAGTGAGCGCCAGACTGAGTTTATCCTCGACAGCTCTGTTTACTTTTACGAGTTTCAGCTCATTTTCGCTCTGTATTTTTTCCAGAAGGAGCTTATTGTAGAAATACACTCCCACTCCCAGAAGAAGAAGGCTTATTACCGTAACAATCAGCAAGAATCGCCACTGCTGCCACTGCAACAGCGCGATCTCTTGTGCGGTGGTATGGGTAACCAGCTTCCACTGCTCGGCGGCCTTGACGGAACCGGTTTTCAGCATACCCGGATTTATCGTTATCCAACTCCAGAGTCCGCTTGAGAGCATGATCTGCCCGCTCTTGTTTGACGAGATCTGGGCCCATTCCGCAGGGTTGCTCCTGGCGAGTGTGGCGTTGCGTCCGAACATGAATCCCCAGGCATCTTCCGCATTCGGTGTCATCAGCCAGTAACCCGCCGGATTCAGAAGCATATAATCTTTCACACCACCACCCGGCATGAGGTTTCGGCGGAGGTCGTTGAAGATATGCTGGACATTCAAGTTGACCATCAGGATACCCTGGTCACGTCCGGCTACAACGGGCAAGCGGATAACCATCCTGATCGTCGGTTTGTGGGGAACCTCTACGACCCCATTCTCGTCATTAAGATCGAGGCTCGACTGGTAGAGTTCACCCGGCTTCAGCCGGATCGAAGCCTTGTAAGAGTAGTGAGCTGACATGTTCTTCAAGTCGCTGCTCGCCACCGGCACGGGGTCGTTCCCTCGACGATCCACCCGAACCAGTTCCATGCCATGGGAGTCCGCCCAGCGAACATGGTCATAGATGGGATCGTGGTACATGACTGCCAGCAACCGCTCACCAATCAACGCTTTTGCCTCTTTGGCCGACGCCGTGAAGGCACGGTTAACGGCCGGTTCGCGCAGTATGCCACGGAGGTGATTCAAAGGCTCTGTCAGCGCTTCCATCAGAATTTCGGTGCCATTGAGTAATTGTGCCGAGTGAGAAGCTTTCTCCGTATCCAACTCTGAATCGGCAATGACGAAGCCGACAACAAGCGTCACTAACGCAAGGAGAGCTGCAATCGGCAGGTAGAGTGCGAGAAAACGTTTCATGTTAATTGTCCTTCAAACATCGTTTTTGTTACTTCCATGAGCGCCGGATCTGACTCCGCCTAAATAATATTACAGGTTTGCAATATAATCTATTTTCAAGGCGCTGTACACGCTATTTTGCCGGATGGAATTATTTGTTGGAGTTTAGCAAATAACCGTTCCCTGTTCTTCGGACAGAACGGGACGTACTGAAGTTCTTTACTTATTATCGGGCAGGCAGGGGTCTGGTCTACCGATCAGAGATTTTAATTTCGTCCCAATCGGGTAGCCCGGGTTTTTTCACGGGGAGCGCTCATGTGAGGGTAAGGTGTCGTCGCCTGGAGATGGTGAAGAGAGGCTCGGGTGGGAGGGCTGGCAATTAGGCTTTGATATCTTGAAACGGAATAGAAAATTATTTGCAATCAAGCTATAATGCCCTGACCCGATAAGTTCCCTCCCCAATAAAATATACCTGCAACAGTGAGGATCCATGGCGAAATACGGTGAATGGAATCGAAAAGACGCTACGCTGAGTGATGTGACGGCAAAAGCCGACTATGGTGTGACCTAGGAATTCATCATCAAGGGCATCAATACCGACAGGTTGGAATATCGCGATGGAGCGATTTGGGGTAATCCCTATCTCCGCCTTCTCGGGAGCGCAGCTTGAGCTTTATATTGTCGAGGAACTCGGCCCGGAATATCTCTCTCGGCTAAAGAACCAAACGGAATTGCGCAAGGTCAAGAAGGTTGATCGAGGGACGCTGTTTGCTATTTTGCTATTGCAAGGGCCGTGGAGGACGCTCATGTGATTATGCGTTCCGTGCAAAAAACGAACATCACCGAGAAACCCATGATTACAGTGTCGTTAATCCGTACCATAAGATAACTTTTACTGCCCGTTTACAATACTTATCAAGGAGAAACGCCATGAAAAAGCTTACATACATTTGCCTATTGTTGTCACTGTTGACCTTCGGTTTTTCACCACCATCATTTGCCACTGTAATTAATTTTGATGATTTGCCTGGTAATGGCAACCTTATTACAAATGTCTACAATGGATTCAACTGGAATAATTTATCAAGTAATATGTACGACAGATACAACGCAACTTATAATAACTCCCTTATACCGGCATCAGCCAACAACTTTATTTCCAATGCCGATGGTAATTTTGCCGGCATCACCAAAGCTTCTGCTAACAATTTTATTTTCAACGGAGCTTATCTGACCGGTTGGGCTCAGAATGACGCGACTGCCGGTTTTACCGCTAAATCTCTAACCATGGACGGTTACTTGAGCGGGAACCTCGTTGCCACGTATGTTGCCAACCTTACTGTCGACAGCAGCATGATCTATTATGCAACCGGTTGGTCGAGTCCCATGGATAAAGTGGTCTTCACACCAAATGCAGGTTTAAAATTTTTCCTCATGGACAACCTTAACTACAGCGACCTTATCCCCTTGACGGTTAAAATTATAGGCGCCGGTAACGGGTCTGTAATAAGCACTCCGCAGGGGATAGCTTGCGGTGCAACCTGTTCAACAGACTTCACTGTTAACGCATCAATGTCTTTGAATGCATCCGCGTTTGATTATTCCATATTCACCGGCTGGACCGGAACAATTTGTTCAGGAACCGGCGTTTGCTCATTCACCCTTACCGCTCCCACCACAATTGGAGCAAACTTTGACATAGACAATGCTCACTCAGTCAGGACAGACGGACAGCCTCAAGTTTATTACCCATCCCTTCAGCACGCTTTTGATTCGGCTCCCAGCGGAGCCGTCGGCGCTTGGGGAATGACCTTTAGCGAAACCCTGTCTTTAAGCAGGGCGATCACAATAAATCTCCACGGAGGCCAAAACGTCGGCTATACAGCCCAAACCGGAATGACAACAATCAAGGGCATGGTGACAATCGTGAAGGGATGCCTCGTAGTTGACCGTGTGACAATCATGTAGATTCAGGGTCCGAGGGGGACAGGTAGAAAGGGCTAACCGCAGTAACCTTAGTAACATAAGGATGAGGAGTCAGCTCCCTGAGCTGAAGGAAGTTGGAGCGTAATATCAGAACGAAAGAGAGAAGAAGAAGCACCTCTGACAGCCATCAGCCAAAAAAAATGGGACCAAATCTGTTTCTTCCCCCTCCCCAGCCGGGAATATCTCCAACTACGGCAACAAAATCACCGGCTGCGCTCTTTCCGCTTCAACACCGTAAGAAAATCAGGTGAGGTCGCTTTATATCCTGTCGCCTGCCCGTCCCAGCGGTAGATGGTCGTATCATAATCAATCATGTCGATCACCCCCACCACATCATAATTTTCCCTGGCGTATTTCTCTCCCCACTCAATAATCGCGCTGGTCACCGGAGCCAACGCAAACCATGACGAAACGATATTTACCATCACCATATATTTCGGTTTCGCCTGCTCAATTTCACGGATCATCTCCTGCTGCATCCGTGGCGCGTAGGGGTGATTTTCCATGAGACCATACATGTAGATATGCCTGGTCGCCGAGATCCTGTCGGCATGAAAGAGTATCTCCGGTTCCGACCCCAGGATGGCGACACGATCAGCGGGAGAAGTATGCGCCTTCAAGTACCCGGCAATCACCACCGCTTCGGGAAAGGGAGAAAGCCCATAGCAAGCGCGGCTTACCTGCCGGGGAGCATGAATGAAATAATAGTCCCATTCCTGGTGGCACCCGTAGGCCGCGGCCATCACCAGCAGAGCAGTCGGTACGAACTGCTGAAAACGCCCCAACTTCAGGAAAGTGAGGAGATACCTTGAAGGATGGGTGACCGATCCCGCCAATAAAGCCACTGCCGGCAGGAGCATGACGAAATAATGGGGGCGAAAATACCATCCCGGACAGAGCGCAAGGAGAGAAGAGATGAACAGGCCCAGAAAAAAGAGCCTGTCATAGGCTCTCCCCCGCCGGAAACAGAGAAACAGTCCGCCAAGAGCGGCCATGAGCCAAAACGGCAGTTGAGGCGTGACTATCGGTTCAAAATTATGGGAAAAATAACGCCACCCCTGCGCCGGTGTCATTTCAGACACATATTCCCGGGCATACGTCACCGTCCAAAACCAGAACTGGTCAAACGCCCCGGCAAAGTACAGATAGAGGACGACCAGGAGATAGGGGAGAATGGCTCCAAAGAGAAAGAGTCCCCCCCCTGCCATCATCCTTTTTTTGACCGGATCGGGATCTTTCCAGCCACGCCGTAGCAGATAGAAGAAGGCAAAACAGAGTATCAGCGCCGCATGCTGCTTCATGATGACCGCCGCCCCGAAACAGATGCCGCTGAAGAACAGAGTCACCATGCGGCCCTTCTCCAGGGAGCGGAGCAGCAGCACGAAACCCGCCAGAGCGAATAAGACGACAAAGTGGGTCGCGTGGGCAAAAACTCCCAGCACCGAGTAACTGAGTGAGAGAACCGCATAGGTCACGCAGGAGACGAGAGCGGACTCTCCGCCAAGGAGACGGCGGGCGAGAAGATAGATCAGAAAGATGGAGAGCAGATTTACGAGCAGCAACCCCAGATGAATGGCTTCCGGGCTCTCCCCGAAGGTACTGAAAAAGAAAGCGTACATGAAGCTAACGCCGGGAAGTTTCATGGTGTACGCATTGGCAAAAGGGGGTAACCCCTTGAGCATGAGTTGCCCCATGTAGGCATATTCCCCTTCGTCGCGCTCCGGAGGAGCTGAGAGAAGACGGAGACGGACATACAGTATTGTCCCTAGAATAAGAGCCGACAGGAGGTACTCCGCGTACCGAATCCTGGGTACGCCATTTACGTCGCGTTCATTCATATCCGGTTCCCATTCAATAACGGTTATCTCCCCTACCGGGCGCTCCCTTGTTCACGGAAACCGCTCGCGCCTCCCTGAACCGGATGGCTTCGGCTTCGGCCTCCGCTCCCTTTCCCTGCATCCGGAACAGCTGCAACAGGTTGGAGTGGGCGGACGGGTTTAACGGCTCCAGCAGCAGCGCCCTGGTCAGATACCGGAATGCATCAGCAAACTCTCCCGTTTCGGCTCTCAGACTCCCCATGTCGATGAGGGCTGGAACATATCCGGAGTTGATTTGTAACGCCTGCCAGAGATAAATTTCAGCATTCATGTACTGCCGTTTGGTTATATATGTCTCGCCCAGGCGACAAAGCTCCACACTCCTCTCCTTCAGCACCTTGTCAATATCCCCGACCATCCCCTTCAGGAGATCGCCATACCGACCGGCCCTGACGGAATCCCCCTTTTGTTCGTACAGCATGGTCAACAGCAGATACAATTCAGGATTTCCCGGTGCTGCATCCAGTGCGCGCAACAGGCTCTTCTCCGCCTTGTCCGGCATCTTTTCCTTCCAGAAAATATAGGCATCCCCGATGAGATAGTTGGCGCTGTTATCCGCTTTTGTATCAGCTGCCTCCAGATTATATACGGCGCGGGCGATGTCGCCTTTTCGGTAATAGTAGAGCCCCAGGTTCCTGAAACCGATGCACTTTTTCGGGGCTTCCTCCGTCATTGCGGTGAATAACGTCGCCTCATCCCGCCAGATTTCATTACGCTTGAAATCCATGACCCCGTAAAAGAGAAGCAGGAGAGCCGTCACAATGGTCACCATCCTTCCCTTGACCCGGCAGATAACCGCAGCCAAGCAGAAAGCAAAACCCATGAGGGAGAAATAGCCGTACCGGTCGGCCACCAGTGACGTTGAGTTAAGGGGGATAATATTTATTACCGGAAGGAGAAAGAGGAGAAACCAGCAGAGAGAGAAAAAAGGGAGCCGGCGCCGCCGGAGCAGATAAATGGCTGCCGGTAACAGGGCGGCGCCGACCATGCAGAGAATGAGGAGGGGAAGCCGCGGGTGGATGTCATAGATCACCTGCAACCGCAGCGGCAGGATCATGTTCAGGGCGTACCTCGCCACCAGGTACGGTGACGTCAATGCGTGAGTCAGGTTCAGACCCGAAAGGAAGTTCGCACTCTGCACGGCCAGTGAGCGAAGCGTCAGATAAAAAGCAATGACGAAAAGATAGGGGAGAAAAATCCGGCAACGAATTTTTCTCCCCTGCAACCGACAATCGTACAGCAGGAAGATCACCGGCATCAACAGGGGGAATTCCTTGGAGAAAATAGCAAGAGTGAAGCAGAGTAGCGCCGGGAGCTGTTTATTTCCCATGTAACAGAGGAGCGACAGGAGGGCGAAAGCGGCGGAAAGGAGCGTGTTCCTGCCGCCGGAAAGAAAATTAACGGTTTCCACGGTGAGGGGGTGCAGCGCAAAAATCAGGGCGGCAACCAACGCCAACCGCTCCCTGTCGAAGAGCGCCCTTATCACCCCATACAGAAGGAGCACCACCGCCAGATGGAGGATCAGATTGGTGAGGTGAAAACCCGCCGGGTTCACTCCCCAAAAAGCTCGGTCCAGGGCAAAGGAGACATAGGTGAGAGGGCGGTAATAACCGGTGCTCCCCTCAATGGTGTCTTCGCTGAGAAAAAACCTCGGAATAGTCGCGAGGTTTTCCAGAAGCGGGTTCCTGACAATGACATCGTTATCGTCCCAGACGAAGCCGTGATTGAGGGTGGAACCGTAAACCGCCGCCACCACCAGGATAAGAAGTCCGAGACGCCAAAGGAACTGTTTGGGGGAGTCGGTCATTTTTTTGTTCATCCGCCTTGCATCAATTTCGCTTCTGCTCCTGATCCTGAGGCGGCGGCGACGAAGACTGAGCCTCCGCGTCACTGCATCCTTTCAGACAATCGGCCCTGCTTTTTTCGCAGGCAGCGATCAACTCTTCCTCTTCCTGAACATTGCCGGCGGAAAGTCGCGCCTGTTCAGTACAGGAAGTCACGGAACTCTG
>CAIYUY010000203.1 GCA_903929485.1 uncultured Desulfuromonadales bacterium | reverse complement strand
GAGACATTGTCGGGACTGGAACCGGAACAGCGGCGCAGCATGGTCTGGGGTGGCCGCAGTCAGCAGTTCCGTTGGATGAACGCCATTGAGTACGAGTACGGCCCGAACTCCAGGAAGCGGGTACTCCTTCATGTGGTAGAGTGCCAAGAACAGTGGCGTGAGATTGAAAAAGGGAGTTCCCGCGAGATAGAAAAGAGCAGTCGGCACCTCTGGATTTCCAGTGAACCTCTGACCAAATGGAACCTCCATGAGCGTTGTAATCTGGGTGCTCGCGCCCGATGGACGATAGAAACCGGCTTTTTGGTAGAGAAGCATCAGGGGTATCAGTTTGAACATTGCTTCTCGTATGACTGGAACGCCATGAAAGGCTATCATTGTCTGATGCAACTGGGCCATATGTTCAATATCATGGCTCGGTACTCAGGGGAACTGGCCAAGTTCATCAAGGATCTGGGGATACAAGGAGTGATCCAACTCGTTCGCAACAGTATTGCGGCACCTTGGCTCAATATGAAGTGGCTTGAGGAAAAACTAGCAGCACCGTTTCAATTACGGCTGACCTGAGAGCCACACATCATCTGGAGGGAACCGGTCGGCAACAAGGGACAAGTGTGACAACACTTATCCTGAAACAGAAAACCAACATGGAATTGGGCGGTTAACAGTGCTCAAGGGAGCGACGGCGTGACTTCGTGCACCACCGACAGCCGCATCCAGACGTGAACCCTCCCGTTAGTACCCTATACAAACTTCTTGTCATGGCTCGTGCGTCAGCAATGATTGCTTGACTGGGTGGGAACGGTTCCGGTACTCTCCCTGTCATGAGTGATACCAGTGAAAAAAAACGCAAACCCGAACTACTTTCTCCCGCCGGCTCCCTGGAGGCTTTTTTCGCCGCAATGGAGAAGGGAGCCGACGCAGTCTATGCAGGCCTCGTGGAGTTCTCGGCCCGGGCCCGGGCAAAAAACTTCACCCTACCCCTCATGGAGCGGGCCGTGAACTACGCCCACTCCCAGGGGAAACGGGTCTACGTCACCCTCAACACCCTGGTCAAGGAAACGGAACTACCGGTGCTGGTGGAGGGACTGGCGGCGCTGGAAGCGATGCAAGCCGACGGAGTCATCGTGCAGGATCTGGCCGTGGCAAGATTGGTTCGGCGCCACTTCCCCGGCCTCCCGCTCCACGCCTCCACCCAGATGACCATACACAACTCCCTTGGGGTCCGGCAGATGGAAGAGCTGGGGTTTGAGCGGGTCGTACTGGCGCGGGAACTCCACCTGGACGACATCCGTACCATCGTGCGTCAGAGCAAGGCGGAGATCGAACTCTTCGTCCATGGGGCGCTCTGCTTCTCCATCTCCGGCCAGTGCTTCTTCTCCTCTTTCCTGGGAGGGCACAGCGGCAACCGTGGGCGATGTACCCAGCCCTGCCGCAGGCAGTACGCCCACCGGGGAAAGGATGGGTTCTACTTCTCCCCCAACGATCTCTCCGCCATCGATATCATCCCCCAATTGGTTGACGCCGGGGTGGCGTCGCTGAAGATCGAGGGGCGGATGAAGTCGGCGGAATACGTGGCCAGCGTGGTGGCGGCCTACCGGCTGGTTCTGGACGCCCCGGAACGGAATCAAGTAGAGGCCGTGGCTCAGGCCAAGGAACTCCTGAAACTATCCTTCGGCCGGGTTCCCACCAAGGGATTTCTGGCATCACGCACCCCCACCGATATCGCCACCCCCTCACTGAAAGGGGCCACCGGCCGGTTCCTGGGGGAGATCAAGAGTGTGAAGAACGGCCGGATCACCTTCGAGAGTCGGGATCGGCTTCACGTGGGTGACCGGATCAGGGTTCAGCCGAAGAACGACAAGGCGGGGCGCGGCTTCACCGTCAAGGAACTCTTCCTGGGGAGCAGCTCCGTCAAGGTGGTCAAGGAGAAGGGGATCGTCACCGTCGTCTCCCCCTTCCCCTGTGTCGTGGGTGACACGGTCTTCAAGGTCTCCACGGAGACCGCCTTCACCATGAGCGAAAACGCCTGCCTCCGCCGCCTGGATTCAGTGAAGGGAGCCGCCATCCCCTGCGACCTCACCCTGACCCTGGACGCCGACACCCTCCGAATCACGGGAACCGCCGACGGGAACACCGTCTCCAGGGAGTTCCCCCTGGGGGAGCTGGAACCATCCCGCGCCGACGACATGGCCTCGATTCTCACGGCCCAGTTCGGTAAATGCGGCGACACCCCCTTTACCCTCCTGACGCTTACCGCTCCCGGATTCCCCCCGGTACTGATCCCGCCAAACCGGCTCAAGGAGATCCGACGGGAATTTTTCCGAACGCTGGCCGAGAGCGTCACCACCGGACGGAAACAGCGTCACCGGGAGTCCCAGGCTGCCGCCCTGGCGTCCCTGGTGGCCGGCCGCCCGGTGGCAACGGTCCGGCAGCCGGAACTGGTTGTCCGGACCGACTCCCTGCGGGACTGGCACCTCCTCCACCGGGAAGAGGTAACCGCACTCTCCTTCCCGGTGAGCCGAGCGAATCTGCACCAGCTCCCCCAGATGGGGCGCAAGCTCCAGGAGAGGGAAGAGCAGCTCTGGTGGCGGCTCCCCTTTTTCATCTCCGAGGAAGAGCTCCCCGGATACCGGGAAGCGGTGAACTATCTGAAGCAGCAGGGGTTCACGCAATTCGAAGCCGCCAACATGTCGCACTTTCCCCTGCTGCGCGGGGATTCCATCACCATCGCCACGGATTACCGTCTCTTCTCCCTCAACAGTCAGGCGCTCCTTGCCTGGCATGAGCTGGGGTGCAGCCAGGCGACCCTCTACATCGAGGACGACGCCATCAATCTGAGGGCGCTCCTGGCTGCGGATCTCCCCATCCCCCGGCGGCTCTTGCTCTACGCCCCGGTGCCGGTCATCACATCCAAGATCGGGATCAAGAGCATCCGGGACGAATCTCCGGTGCAGTCGGATCGGGGTGAAGGGTACCAAGTGACCCAGAAAGAGGGGCTGACCGTCATAACCCCCACGACTCGCTTCTCACTCATCCGTCACAAAAACAAGCTGTTGGAGATGGGGTGCCGGACCTTCGTGGTGGACCTCTCCGGGCTCAACCGGGAAGAAAAAGAACGGGTGCTGGATGCGGTAAAGAGAGGGACGGAGCTCCCGGATACGTCGGAGTTCAACTTCAGCATGGGGCTGGTGTAAAAATTTCACCACAGAGTCACAGAGAACACAGAGAAATCATCAAGGAAAACATAGTACGACCTTTCACGTTAGGCGCTTACAAAGTCTAACACAAACCTTTGAACCGCAAAGACGCAAAGTACGCGAAGAAAACAGAGGAGAAACGACGAAACTTGGATTCTTTTTTACTTTACCCAAAAAAAAGGTTTTTCCTTTGCGATTCCTTTGCGTCCTTTGCGTCTTTGCGGTGAAAATGGTTTTCGCATTTCGTTGTGCCGGTGAGATGTCTGGTTCCGGCTTGTCCGGCTTAGGGGTGATTCCAAGATCAAGGGCGAAAACGGTATAACGACAGGAGTTATCACTTCGTTATCACTGTGACTCTGTGGTGAACTGCTTTTTTCAGGTTCAAAGGTTATGAAGTTGACGGTATGCCGCGAACGTCGCAGACGCCCGGCACAATCCTCCGGCACCCCGGGCCGCTGAGGCTGCTCCGACCGGCGCTCCCCGCTTCCACCTGGATCTGCGTGCCGATCCGCTCCTTCAGCGCGGGGACGTGGGAGATGATGCCGATGAGCTTCCCTTCCTGCTGCAGCCCCGAAAGAGTTTCCAGGGCAGTTTCCAGGGCATCCTCATCAAGAGTGCCGAACCCTTCGTCCAGAAACAACGAATCCACCCGCACGGTGCGGCTGGCCATGTTGGAGAGCCCCAGGGCCAGAGCAAGGCTGACTATGAAGCTCTCCCCACCGGAAAGGTTCTTGGTGGAACGAATCTCCCCTGCCTGATAATTGTCGATGACGTTCAGTTCAAGGGGCTCATGGTTGTCCCGGGCAAGGAGGTAACGATCGCTCATCTTTTGCAGCTGACGGTTGGCATGGGAGACCATCACCTCGAAGGTGAGCCCCTGTGCGAAATTGCGGAACTTTTTACCATCGGACGAACCGATCAGCTCATGCAGACGCTCCCAACGACCACACTCCTTTTTCCGCAGCTCCATCTCCTGGAGCCGTCCCTGCTGAAGCCGCTGCTGCTCCAGTTGCAGCCGAAGCTGCTGGTCCAGCGCCCCCACCCCCTTCTGCAGCTCGCTCAACGACGCGGCGACAGTGCTCTCTTCCTCCAGGATCTGAACAAGGCTCTTCCCGGTCAGCTCCTTCTCCCGCTCCCGCAACAGAAGAGCCGTTCGGTCCTGCCGTCGGGTCTCTGCTTCCGTACCCTCCCGCCGGAAAGATTCATCCAGACGAGCAAGCTCATCAAAACGTCCCCGGGGTAACCGCGCCTGCAAAAAGGCGGCTTCGTCCGAAAAACCGGCACTAATCATCTTCCGGAGGAGAGCCGGTTCCAGTTCGGCAAGCTTCGCCGTTCTCTCCAGGATGGCGGTGGTTCGTTTCCCCATCTCCTCTTCCAACCGGGCAAGCTCCACCTGAAGGCGATTCTGTTCCCGCCAAGCCGCGTCACGTTGCTCTCCTGCTTTCCTGACAACATCAGCCCATCGCTTTTCCTCGCTCTCCGGATTAAGCTCTCCGAAAAGTTCCCGGCGCCGGCCGGCCAGTTCGACCCGTTGCGCCTGCTTGTCACGGAGAAGCTCTTCCCTTTCGCCGAGAATCCTTTCGGCTTCACCCAGCAACGCCTGCTGCTTGCGCAATTCTCCCCCCAGATCGGCCTGTTTCCCGACGAGCCTCTCCTTTTCCTGTAACCGCTCTCCGTGGGCGCGGCGACGTCCGGCCAAGGCAAGGAACAACTCTTCCACGTTCCGCAGGGAAATCTCCCGGCAACCGTACGGCTCCAGAGCGCGCTCCACCTCGGCCAGCGCCCGGTCAAGGTCATGCCGGAGCAGGGCGGCTTCACGCTGCAGGCGTCCCTGTTCGGCCAGGGCTGCGTCAAACCCCACAGCGGCGGCATGGCGCGCCTTATCCTGTCCGGCCAGCAGCTGCCTGGCTTTGTCACATCCACGCTTCGCCCCCCGCTCTTCCTCCTCACCCTGCTCCACCTGACAGATAACGACGCGATGCCCTGCCAGCGCTTCCCGGCACGATTGAGCTTCACTCAGGACGGCGGCGGAGCGTTTTCCCGAAACGGCATTCAGTTCCAGTTCGGCCATGACCGCCCGGGAAAAGAGTTCGTCCCGCGCCGCCACTTCCCCGAATTCCTCCTGTTCCCGCTGGTTCTGTTCCAGTTCCTTCATGACGCCGGCCTGGTCCGCTTTTAAGCCGGAAAGCCTCTCGCCGCTCTCTTTCGCCGCCTCGCGGGCCAGCTCCAATGCCTGCGCTGTCGCATCGGGAGAAGGGACGTTCCCCAGGGCATAGGGGTGTTCAAGGGCGCCGCAAAGGGGGCAGGGAGCCCCGTCCAGAAGCTTCTTTCGCTCCGTTTCCAGGTCGCGCACCCGGTTAAGGAGCACAACCTTCTCCTGTAACTGACTAACCAGCTCCTCGCGCAAGCCCCGTTCGCCGGTGAGAGTTTCCTCCTTCCGGGAGAGCTCATCCCTTGAATGATCAAGGGTTTCCCGACGCAGCCGCAGCGCCTCCAGCTTCCGGCCGGCTTCCTCCTCCCTGACCAGACTCTCGTGAACGGTTTGCAGCCGATTCAGCCGATTCACCTGCTTATCGGCGCCGTCGCGCCAAGCTGGAAGTTCCCTCCCCTGCAGCAGGGTTTCGATCTTGAGGCTGATCTTTCCCAGACGATCCTCCGCCGTGTCGACAGCCTGTTTCGCTTCCTGCCAGGCAATCTCGGCGCGTTGCCTTATCTGCTCACCGTTGCCGCAAACCGCTGTTTGCCGGTCAAGTTGCCTCTGGCGCTCACTGCTTTGCCCTCCCAGCAACCTGAGCCCCTTGACCTGCTGCTCCAGTCCCGTCAGCGCCTCCGCCAAAGCGGCATCGGCGTGATGTTCCGCCAGGAAGGTCTCCACACTTTGCAGGGCCGTTCCGTTGGAATCCAGCTCCGCTTCGCAAGTTGTAATGGCTCCGCGGTACCCGCCTTGCTGTTTCCGGATAGTTTCGATCTCCCGTTCCAGCCCCTGAAGAGAGACGGACGCCTCCTGGAGTTTCAGATCGAATTCCCGGGTTTTCCGGATCGACTCCCCCTGCCGAGCCTGTTCGGTTCGGAAGGATTGAAGGGTGAGCTCGGCTTTTTCCAGAAGCAGAGCGGCATCCAGACCTCCCTGACGCACTCCGGGGAGGCGTTCTCCCCCCCGCGCCAATTCGCTCCGCTCACTTTCCTGCTGTTTCCGAACCCCCTCCTGATAGGCATACTCCCCTTCAAGGGCCAGAGCCTGACCACCCCTGGCCAGTTGTTCCATGTCAGGAAGGTGAGCTTCCTTCTTCACCTGAAAAGAGAGCCACGCCTGTTCCGCCTGGGCGAGTTCGGCCTCAAGGAGCACGATCCTTTCCACCCACCCCTTCTGCTCCCGAATCTCATGGGCAACGGTGGTCACTTCCGCCGCGGCCCGTTCCTTGTGGGCCAGTTCGCGACGCAACTCAGCCTCCTCTTCGGGAGTAAGGAGCTGCAGGCCGTTCAGGTCGCCGCGCAATGCCTCCAGCTTTCTCCGCTCTTCCGTCGTCAGTTCATGAACCTTAATAGAGATCCGGCTGTAGATTGCGGTGCCGGTGATCTGCTCCAGGATCGGCGCCCGTTTATCGGGAGTTGCCTGAAGAAAGGCGGCAAATCCCCCCTGGGCCAGGAGCATGGAGCGGGTGAAACGGTCAAAGTCCATCCCGGTGACCTCTTCAACCTTGGCCGCCACCCCCTTGAGCTTTGATTCAAGAACCGTCCCGCTTGCGGCATCGACGATCTCGTGCTTTGGTGATTGCAACAGGCCGTCAGCCTGCTTGCGGGAGCGGTGCTGACTCCAGTGGCAGCGGAACCGCCCCTTCCCGGTTTCAAATTCCACCTCGGCGGAGCAATCCCCCGTCTGTCGGGACATGATTTCGTTTTCACTCTGGGTAATCCTGCTGAGCCGGGGGGTCTGGCCGTAGAGGGCAAGACAGATCCCGTCCAGGACAGTGCTCTTCCCGGCGCCGGTGGGTCCGGTGATGGCGAAGATGCCGCTGGAAACGTACGCAGGATGGGTGAAATCGATATCCCATTCACCGGCCAGAGAGTTAAGATTCCTGAAACGGAGCCGCAGTATTTTCATGATTCACCCCGCAGGTCGTCTTCGTGTAACGCCAGAACTGCTTCACGAAAGGTGGCCATCAGTTCCCCCTGCTGTTCCGGAAGGGCCTCATGGGCCGCGAGACAGCGGCTGAAAACTGCATCCGGGTCAAGATCATCCAGCGTCTCTTCCATGGTCATCCTGCTCAAGGTTCGTTCAACCAGGCGCATATTTTTAGTACGGAGGATCTCCAGGGAACTCCCCAGAACCAGTTCCCGCAGCCGGTCCTGGAGATCCCCCAGGAACTCGTCCCCTTCGTAGATCACCTCCAGCCAGACCGGAACGGCTTCCTTCTTCAGCTGGGCGATTCGCCCGGCGATCAAGTTCCACTCTCCCCGTACCGTGGCCAACGGCTGGAAACAGGGGACCGGGATCTCCTCCACCGTCATCTCCCCTTTGCCCATCTTCACGGTGACGACGGACTTTTGATGGGTTCCCTCACCGAAACTCATGGGGAGGGGAGAGCCGCAGTAACGGCGAAAATCCGAACCGCCCACCCTCTGTGCAGTGTGCAGATGACCAAGCGCAAGATAGTTTATCTCCTGGGGGAAGATATCCCCCCCCACCTGCCCCAGGTTCCCCACATACAGTTCCCGCACGCCGTCGCCGTCAACGGTCCGGCTGCCGGCGGTGAAGAGATGCCCCATGGCGACAAGTGGGATCGTCACGCCCGCCAGTCGGCATCGGGCCGTTGCGGCAGTCACTACCAGTTGGTAATGATCGCGAATCCCCTCCACCAGCTTACGCCCCTTCTCCTCAAAGGTTTCACCCGCCTCGGCCCGGCGAAGATCACGATCGCGCAGATAGGGGACGGCGCAGACCATGAGCTCCGGCTTCCCT
The DNA here is from genome assembly GCA_903929485.1 of uncultured Desulfuromonadales bacterium. Taxonomy (GTDB): domain Bacteria; phylum Desulfobacterota; class Desulfuromonadia; order Geobacterales; family CAIOGM01; genus CAIOGM01. The sequence goes on along the minus strand of CAIYUY010000203.1, from coordinate 4,373 downwards.
CCCCTGTCGTGGAGCATGACCAGTTCGTCCGTCACCGCCTCGGTCATGCTCCCCATCACATGCACGTCCAGGTACCGCAGCACCTCCCGGGGGGCATTGAGGAGAGAAGGGGAGTCATGGTTCCCCGCCGTGACCACCACATGCCGGCACCCCGCGCCGGCGCAGCGACACAAGAAACGGTAATAGAGCTCCAGCGCCCGATTGCTGGGGGTGCCGTTATCGAAGACGTCTCCGGCAACCAGCAACGCCTCCACCCCTTGGGCGGCCATGCACTCTACCAGCCAGTCAAGAAAGAGCTCGAACTCCTCGTACCGCTTGCGGCCATACAGCGCCCGGCCCATATGCCAATCCGATGTGTGGAGAATTTTCATGGTACCCTCCTGTCTGATCCGTTATCACTAGCATACTCTCCCTTCAATTTCATCCTGAAAACATTCAGGCCACCCATCCTCCTTACCCGCTTCGTCCTCACCGAACCCGCGAAGGATTTACGCCGCGGGAGCTCGCAGATAAAACCGGTATTCCGCAGCGGCATATTTCCGAGATGGGGAAAGGAAAGCGGACCATCGGTAAGGAGATGGTTTGAAAGCTTATATTCGGCGGTATCCATATTGGCCCGCAGCTTATCTGCCGTGGCCCAGAGGGTTTTCTTGATCTCTTTGATCAAAGGTTTAATGATTTAAAAACATCCACAAAAAAGGGGGGGGGGATTGGGGTGCGGTGGGCGCTTGAATCCTGGGGAAGAAAATTACAGCCCATCATCACCGGCAAGGGCAAGGTTAACGTGGAGAGTATCGGCACGGCGAAGGGGATAAAAGCGGCTTGACGCTATACATGGGAAAGGTATATAAACAACCATGACATGGACGGTCAAACTACATCGGAAGGCAGATAAACAGGCAGCGTCTTTACCTCGTGAAGCGTTAGATATTCTTTATTGACTCATGAAGGAAATCCGGATAGGCGGACCGATACGCGGCAACTGGCCGAACTATGGCAAGCTGACCGGGAACCGCCATCACTGCCACTTGAAGAAGGGCAAACCTACCTATGTTGCCCTCTGGACGGAAGACAAAGAGACGATAATCGTGGAGATCATCTATGCAGGCACACACGAGAAAGCACCCTACTGACGCAGGATTAGTCCCCTTGCACTTCATGGTGCATCCGGTCAATGTGGAAAGGATCAAGAAGTTTGTCGAAGCAGTGGAACCGGGTGACGAAGACGGCAGCATTTCCCTTGATGATTTTTTCGGGAAATACTTCCCCGGTGAAACAGAAACCGCGGTCTGTCTGCGAGGATCACGGGCAAGGGAAGGTTTAACCCAGAAGCAACTTTCAGATTTGACCGGTATCCCGCAACGGCATATATCCGAGATAGAGACCGGCAAACGGACCATCGGCAAGGAGACGGCCCGGAAGCTGGCGGCGGCCCTGAATGTCGACTATCGGGTGTTTCTCTGACCTGAACAATTTTGAGACGTTTATCGATTGTGCACGAACCCTGGCACCCATAGCGCTGGTTATCTTGTTCAGTTCTTTATCAGTAATGTCTCTTGTCTCACTGTTTATCTTGGATACTCGTTTCATTATATTCGCCAAGATCTCGGACCTCGCCCATTTCCCGCTGAATTCCCGGGCAACATCACGGATAATAATTTTCAACGTTCATATCCACCCGATACAATCAACTACTAAAGAGAGTGTCAATAAAGTTTTCAAGCAGCGTTATCTCGTTTACACGATGAATCTCGAGGACCATTCGCACCACAGGGAACACGCGGTTTCAAATATCCGCCATTAACGGCATATTCTGTCGCATTCCCCGTCTATGATGACACATTATCAGCACATGACACCGGATGCATGTAGGGGAGGAAACTATCATGGTCATGAGAAATCAGGGAGCAAGTCGACAGGAGAGGATATTCACACCGGCACTGATCAGGAACAACAGAGAGGGAGCGCCGTCACTGGAGGTCGCCGTCGATCACCTGCCACGGGGGTTGGAGATGACGGTCTTTGATGACCTAGAAGCAGCTTTTTTTGACTCATGCGTCGCTACTCAAGCCAGCATTATAAAAACCCTCGCGTTACTTCGAGTGTTTGACAATTATCCAGAACAACGGATACAGGATTTCATAAACCGTACGAATAGTGATACTCAGGCGATGTTTATTTTAGATCAAATTAGACGTCTTGAAAAATTAAATGTAGCCATTTGAGTATACATACATTTAATGCTCAAATTTTTGTCATTGCGAGCGAAGTGAAGCAATCTCGAAACTGACAACTTGCCGAAATAAAAACAGATTGATTCGTCACTTCGCTCCATTCAAAGACTCTGTATAGACTTTTTGCGAGTGCCTCATCCTCTATTACTGCTGTCATTTCCTCCACCACGCGACATTCCACCCCGTAAATTGCCCCTGCCATCCTACGCACTGCTTCGGCACCGACCTAGCCGACACCCATAACCTGTTTGCGTATATCCCTGGAAAGATCAACACAATGCGTCATCTTGTAACGCATTCGCGGGGTATATTTGTGAAAAATGAACCAGGAGGTTGAACATGCATGACATCGACGAAAATGGTGGGCAGTACAGAGCAGTTCTGAAGGTCGTAGGAGTAGGAGGGGCGGGTATTAATGCCGTTAATGCCATGATTGATGCAGGCGTGCAGGGTGTTGAGTTCATCTGCTTGAGCTTCTCGGCACGAAAATTGAGCACGTCCAAGGCATCAACCCTGATCAGGATAAGCAGCGATCCCAAAGGATTGGGCACCGGTGGCAATCCTGAATGTGCACGTCAGGCAATGGAAGAACACCAGCAACAACTTGCGGAAAATATCCAGGATGCAGACATGATTTTTATCACTGCCGGTATGGGGAGCGGCACCGGCACCGGTGCATCTCCTCTTGTCGCCAAATTTGCACGACAAGCCGGGGCACTGGTAGTCGGGGTGGTCACCACGCCCTTCATGTATGAAGGCAAGAAACGAATGACCATTGCTCAGGCGGGGATCAGTGAGTTGGCCCTGCATACGGATTGCCTCATTGTCATCCCCAATGAACAACTGGTCGCGATTTCCGAGAAGGGGGTGTCGTTACGTGATGCCTTCAAACCTGCCGATGAAATTCTGCGTCAGGCGATTCAGGGGATTGCTGAATTAATTAACAGTCACGGCGTCATCAATGCCGATTTCAACGATGTCAAAACCGTCATGATGGAGCGCGGCGCCACCATGATCGGCATAGGTGTTGCCGATGGGGAGAAACGTGCATCCGAGGCCTGCACCAGAGCGGTTAATTCGCCCTTACTGCCGGAGACAAACCTGCACGGTGCACGTGGGTTGCTGATCAACATTACCGCCGGTCCCGACATGACCATGGACGAGTTTGACGTCGTGACGGCATTCTTCCACGAAAAAGTGTCAGCGGATGCCAATATCATTATCGGCCTTGTTGTTGACGAAGCAATGACGGGTCGGATCAAGGTGACGGTCATTGCAACGGGGTTGCACGGACGGTGATCGTCGGGAAAATCTGAGCGTGCGATAAAATAATCCATAGGCATCTCGCGGACGTCAATAAATGTCGCATATATGATGTATTATCTCTTTACACGGTCAGACAAAACCGACATACAATACCGGGAGGACAAGATCATGGGACGAAATGTATATGAATTGGCAGATACGTTGAAAGGGTTGTACCAGGAAACCTTCAAGGGGCAGGAGTGTGAACCGTACCGGATGTCCTGGGTTGATCTGCGGATGCTGGCGGGTGTGAAAAAGGTCACGAATGCGCTCATTGCCGAAATCAACGAGGCACTCACCGACGAAGACTATACTCTGACTCCCTTTAACGATTACATCGTTTTCTCCAAGGAAGTGGACTGGCATAGTGTACGCAAGTTACCCGGCCGGTTTCTGGAGAACTGTTTGCCGGATGCACCTGGGGATGATTCGGCGGATGATGATATCGAAGTGGGTGATGACGATGACGACACCGATGACTTTCCGGAGTGAACTGTCTGTCGAGATGAAAGTAGTGAAACATGCAACAATCGCCAACGGCGGCATCAGCACCGGCACCGAGGAGACGCAATTATGAGGGGAAAACCATCTGTAGACAGGATAAAGCTCATTCAATCGGTCATGTCGGACCAGATCAATCCGACATCTGCTGACGATGCCGCCGCCTTTATGCATGAAATCGCGGCAATTGCCTTTGATGGCTATTTTGCAGGCGGTGGCGCATATTTGAATTTTGGCGTGGGAAGTTGGCTGGACGGGAAACTTACCGTACTGCTTCTCCGTGCCGGGAAACTGTCACAGTCTTCATTCGTGAAAGTCCTTATCGGCGTTGGT
>CAIYUY010000202.1 GCA_903929485.1 uncultured Desulfuromonadales bacterium | reverse complement strand
TAGAGGCGGGGAAGCGGGCCAAGGTAGCCGACGCCGACGGCAACGAGTGCAAGATGATCGTGCTGGAAGTCACCGAAACCGGTATCAAGCTGGACGGCAATCATCCCCTGGCGGGACAGACGTTGCACTACAACGACGTCACCCTCACGGCCGCCTGCTGAAAAATCAGGTTTGTCGTTTGCGATCGAAAAAATGAAATGTACTCTTGCCAATCCGGGACAAATGATATAATTTGACTCGATAAAAGATATCATGCGGAGGTCATCATGGCGCGAACGGTAGTGAACATAGATGATAGGCTTTACGAAGAAGCGAAAATATTTACCGGATTGAAAAAAAAGGTTGATGTGGTCAACTATGCGCTGAAGCATCTCATTGAGCAGCGCGACATGGAAAAAATACTGGAATTACGTGGTAAGGTGGTCTGGGAAGGTGACCTGGATCAGATGAGGCGCGGGCGTGATGGTTCTTGTTGACACCTCTATCTGGATCGATTTTTTCCAGGCTCCGGAGAGCAGGGCTGCGACCGAACTGGTGTCGCTTATCAAGGATCATAATCGGGTAGCATTATGCGGTATCGTTCTGCAGGAAGTCCTTCAAGGTATCCGAGATAAGAAGAACTTTGAACTTGTCCGTGAGCGTTTACTTAAATTCCCTTTTATCGAGACCAAACGGGAAGATTGGATCGTGGCTGCATCATTGTATCGAGAGTTGCGCGCAAAAGGAATCACGTTACCGCCGGCGGATGTGACGATCGCTGCAACCGCACTGCAAAACGACATGAAACTGTTCAGTCGTGACGGCCATTTTGGGGTTCTGGCGGAGACGTGCGGGTTGAAATTGTACGTGATGTAAAAATGGATTCCGGGAAACCCCGCTGCCAGAAGATCGAGAATCACCAGATGGACGTCAAAAATAGAACTATGACGATTTTCGTGGGGACGTATGACATACGCCCCTGTCTACATGCGACCATATCGCCGATGTAGCAGGGCGAACGCCGTTCGCCCCTACGTAACGGAATCTCGGGGCTAAGGGCTAAGGGGACGTAGTTGATCTGTTGACTAACACCTCCACTTCGCCCTTCAGTGCAAAATCTTCTTCTAAAATCTTCTGACCGCGCACCGCACCACGACAAACACCCGAGCGTGTAATTCCGAGGCACTTACCTACCATCTCACCGCTGTAGCCAAACCAACGAGTAGCGATATGGCAGATGATGCTCTTAACCTCTGAAAGGGCTCCCCCCCTCCGACGCTGACAAAGATCTTCCATCGGTACGCAGTATTTGTTGGCAAAAACATCCATGATCTGCGGCAGCGTGAGGTGCACTTCAAGCCTGGTCGATATCAACTTTTCTTGACATAACTGCTCTACAAAGTCACCACTGCCCAAGACTCTCTCGTCGTATGCAGGAAGAGCTTCATTGCCGAGCACTTTTAGCCCCCGCCGTAACCCGCCACCAACAAGCTCGTTTCTTTTTCCAAGACGGATACCATCTGCAACAAATTCCTGGTATTTTTCGCGCGCCAGTTCCTTTTTCGTGGAGAAATACCGAAGTACCTCCTCCACCTTCTGGCCCGGAAACTGCCTTGCCCCCATAATCACCGAATGACCACACCAGGGATACCGTTTCAATCCACTGATGTCGTCAACCAGCCCAGCTCTCAAAGGGTTTAAGTGGATATAGCGTACGAGTTCAAGAAGATATGGATCTTCTTCGCAGACTATGGATTTGTATCGGTTCTGGAATAGATGCCCACTGCGGTGGTGGCGTAGATTGAATGTAACTGCATATCCGGTCAGAAGCCGGCGCATAAATTCACCAAGGTTCTTGTCTGTTGGACGTAATAGGATGTGAGCGTGGTTCTCCATTAAAGCCCAAGCAAAACAATCCATCTCCATCTTGACCAAGAGTACGGAGAGTCGGTCAAGAAATGAGGTGCGATCCTGGTCGTCGACAAAAACATCACGCCGTTCGATCCCCCTTACGATTACATGTTGAAGGACCCCGGCTATATCAAGTCGTGCGGCTCGTGGCATGCCAGAGAGCTTACCGAAAACAACAGTTAAAGTCAACTAATCAGTCGCGGTAGGGATGCCGGTTACCCGGCACCCCCCGTGCAAATCCGTACATGCGGCACTACCGCATATTATGTGCAGCAGCACATAATATGCGTTATGTGAAGGTCGCACTTATGTTGCGTTGAAAGGGTAAACTGCTTATTTTATTGGTATTTATTTTTGTGGCCTTCACATAACTATATTAGGTTTCTGAATGCTAGAG
>CAIYUY010000201.1 GCA_903929485.1 uncultured Desulfuromonadales bacterium | reverse complement strand
GGTGGCGGAGCTAGAATCGTTGATAAATTCGTTGAGCGTAAAACCACGCCCAAAAACGGGGCAGCGCCGGTCAGCTGCTAGCAACCGGCTACCACCTTAAACCCGACACTCTTTTGTCTTGACTATAGGGTCCACTGTATTGCTTGACTGTACTTTTCGGGTTGTGCAGTTAAAACGGGATAAGTAAGAGTTGGGATGAAACAGAATAAGCTAGAATCTTTGTGCAAAATGTCCGAGGGTCAAACCCAACACACATCGTCCTTGATGTCGTTGTTGAAGGTGCTGATGATTATTATAATGCAGCAAAACCGTCGTCTAAAACGCCTCATTTCGGCGCGTTTTTTGCCATTTTTCTGAATTTGTTCGTGCAGTTAGATCACTTTGTTCGGCATGCCGAACTTTTGGGTTTATTCCAAAAAAAACTGCACAAAATGCATTTATGAACCGTCCTCATCGGTTGGCTTATCCCACCCTTCACGGCTTCCTATCCGATACTTTTCGTCCCCGTGGCTGATTCATACCCAGATCCGGGTTTGTTCGTATCCGTGCAATCCTGGAACCATGCCCTCTTTAAGAAACTTATATACTTATGGGTGTCCCACTGCCCCCTATCCGTGCAATCCTGAAACCATCCCCTCTTTGAGAAACTTATATGCTTACCTGATTGCTACTCATCTGCGGCTTTCTTCATTTCTCCACCTTCAAGGGGGAGGTCAGGAGGGGGATGGGGTTGTCGGGCGACTGTTCTTACCCCATCCCCACCGCAGCCCTCCCCTTGAAAGGGAGGGAGTTTCTGTTAGCCGCAGAATAGTAGTAATCAGGTATACTTATGGGCGTCCCACTGCCCCACAATGCCCCATAGTTACGCAGTCTGCTCCGACGTGTCTGTGAACCGGCACGTAATAAAATTGAGTTTGTGCTTGTTCTGCTCGAAGGTGTAGATGGCTGTCAGCGGTACTGCCGTTACCAATAGACCGGTGAGCACGTCTGTGATAGGAGCGTTGAAGCGGTTTAGTAGCGGCACGCTGGCAATACCATTGCTGATGATACGACTAAGGTACACGCCCATGATGGCTGCTGCTGTTCCTGCTAGGATGATCTTGATACTTTCGATCTTGTCGACATCATCACTGGCTAAGATGCGCACACAGCGAACGATGCTCAGGGTACATTCGCGAATGAGGGCCAATACAAAGGATGGCATTTTCAAGATCAGCGTGATAAGTATCTGCGGAATCACGCTCAAGGCGCCAGCCACTCCAGCTTCGATCCCAAGCGACTTCGCACGAGCCCATATCTGCCGTTCTTCAAAGCGATCCGACAGGCGCTGTTGCACACGTGCCGTGGCATCCTTTGTGTTTTGTAGCCATCCGTCTTCGTTAATAATTCTGCCGTTGACGGCAAAGCTGCGTATCTCGTCTAGGAAAATGTCAATGGTCTCCAGCACTATCAGGCCTACTACCTGTTGTGCTGCCATCGTCGCTCCAGTCTTCACGACCGTCATCCCGACTTCCTTGGCTGCGTCAAGACGGTGTTCGCTGCGTTTCGCATCTGCGCGGTCGTAGGCATCCTCAATGTCCTGCCGGTTGACGGTCACTGTCTTGATAGTACCGTCCTGCTGAGTAATGTCGACGTGTACCAAGTTGGGATCAACCGGGTCTGGTCGGCCCCGATTGGACAGGAAGTCGTGAATATTCATTTGCTGCATGGCTCGGTTAAACGAGCTCTCGGCAAAAACGAGGTTTTCCGGTGAGTTGATGAGCGAGTAGAACTCATCATCGGTTGTCCCTACACGAAGAAGCATATCGTCATAGAACTCCTTCTTGGCAACGACATGCTCGATATCAGCGTTGTAGGGATCCAGGGGCTGGGCCTTGTTGTAGCCATCCTCAAGTCGACTCGGTATTTTTCCCTTGGCTTCGTAACGAATGTCTTTCATGGCAGCGAAGTTTGGATCATCGGTCATTGAGAATCCCGAGCGCGAGCGCTTATAGAATTTGTTGTACGACTCAGACAGGTTCGCGTACTTGGCCGCGCTACGGTCATCAATATTCTGTACGACACCACTGAGGACGAAGGCAGAAATGGCCCGGCGCACGGCTTCGCGCTTGCACTGCGCGAAGATGTCATCGACTGTTCTTGCCGATACCGGCAGACGGCTGCGCACATCATTGACCATTTCCATGGTGGGCTTGTCGACTTCAAAGGTGGTGCGAAAGTATTCCGAGACCTTCTTTGAGCCTAAGTCTGTGTAGTGACCGTAGCGTTCCTGGTAATACTCCGCATTGCGCAGTTTGGTGTAGTCGAAGCAATTTACCTCTTCGGAGACCGACTCGTATGCGCTAACGGCTTTTTCTTTGGTGGCAGCATAAGCCATCTTGGTAACGTCGGTAGTGCGCTCCGTGATGGAGACTGCGGTTTCCGCCACACGGGTAATCGTGCTTTTGACATCAACATGTTGTACAGTTTCTGAAACCTTGGTAGTGGCGCTAGCCACCACGTCCCTCACTGCACCGAATATTTTTTTGTCGAACAGACTCATTATCTCCAGTCCTTCACTCCGTGAAACCGGAGAACATAGCAACATTTTCAGGAAGAAAACTACACCCCGCCAATCAGGGTGAAATGGGCAACAACTTCAACACTCGCATTATGGGTACGAGAATTAAGCACCAGATGGGTGCATCATCAATCAAAATGTATGACAAATTCGGTCCGGTGCTACGTATTGAGACAACTACGAATGACGTATCACAGTTCAAATGTTTCAGAGATGTCCAACATCATGATGGTAGTGTTGACCGTATATATAAGGGTCAGCCTTTGAAAAGAGAAATTAGAGCTACTGTGGTTATATCTTTCCACTTTCAAGGGCTGCCCCCTCCTTCCTCCTTCTTCAAGCAAATGTTAATTATAGGCTAACCTCACGCAGGGAAGAGCTCCGGTTTGAGGCGTAGCAGGAAATCTTCACAAGGAACACACAGAACATCATCTATCAAGAGACGCTCTTTTCCGCGATAGAGTAACCAGCGACGACTTTCCGGAAAGTCCTCTCCGAATTTCTTGAGCCCTCGCAGATCTTCCTGTCTCACTCTGACGGAATTTTTCACTTCAAGCGCATGAAAATTTGTCTCACCGTAAATAACGAAATCAACCTCAACTTTTGAGCGGGTCTGCCAATAATACAGATGATGATTACCTCCCGAATAATCACACCACGCCCGAAGATGCTGGGCTACCAGCCCTTCCAGCGCGGCGCCGTCAATTTCAGATGAAGCATCCAGTGGGCCGGTAGGTCGGTTAGCGCGAAAGACACCGGCATCGAAAAAGTAAAATTTTGGATGCACTGCCAGTTCGCGTTGCGCGCGCCTTGTAAATACCGGTACCCGGAAGGCCAGCAGCAAATCTTCCACAATTTCCAGATAACCTTCCACCGTTTTCCGGTTTACTTGGCATTCGCGAGCCACGCCCGCCAGGTTGAGAACAGCGCCATGGGAGAAACTCAGAGCTTCAAGAAACCGGGAGAAGCCGCCAATGGAACGAACCAACCCTTCCATCTGGACTTCCTCCCGCAGATAGAGGCCGTTGTAGCCCCGCAGTATCTCCGCAGGTTCTTTGGCTGCCAGGACAACAGGAAGCATACCGAGGCGCAGGGCTTCGTCCAAGTTGAAACTCGCGCCAAGTTCCGCTGCCATGTATGGGTGAAGCGATTTTCGGGCAGCACGTCCACCCAGTAGATTAACTCCGGCACGTCGCAATTTACGAGCGCTGGATCCGGTGAAAATGAACTGTATCCCTCGCTTCTCCTCGATCAGCAGATGGGCGACATCCAGCAGTTGCGGAAGTTTCTGTACTTCGTCAACAACCACCTGCCGGACATCAGGTCTGGCTGTTATCAACTCACGCAGGCGTTCAGGTCGTGCGGACAACGAGCGTATCGTTTCCGGATCGAGTAGATCGACACGAAGTGCATCAGGGTAAAGTCGTTGCGTCAGCCAGGATTTACCCGTGCCGCGAGGGCCGAGGAGAAAAAAGTGATCAATCGGAGGCGTGAAATATCGTGGCGTCGATTCCATATTGCGTCGCATTATGGATTTAGTTAGTTATTTTTGCAAGATTTAACTGACGGAACCCGAGCGGGACGTATGGAAAAACCGCAAAAACCGGGACCAAAAACCGGGACAGATCTATTTATTTCTAATTTAGCGATCCAAGCGGATTAAGGCATTAAGGACCGGGGCCAAGCGACACGTAAAACTATCGCGCCTCTGCACCTCTAGTACCCTGTCCGGCTTGAATCTTCGCATATTCGGTACACAAAAAAATTGTCATTCCCGAGGGTGTAATCGGGAATACGGTGTGCCACCATGTCCCCGATAGAAGAATTCGGGGATGACAGGCTTTTTAAAAGTATTTGCAGTCTGTTGAATCGTTACCCTGATACGAAACTTTAAGCCGGACAAGGTACTAGCCTCATGAATAGTTTTCAGTCCGTAGCAGCAACGAATCGAATAAACAACAAGATTTATTGAATGCTTCAAGATATTTACCTCCCGCAGTTCGCCAATTCCTCGCCCTCCCCCCACCACATTAAATCACCAACCACTCCAAAATCCGCACCATCGTATCACTTGGGAGCACCTCACCATGAGATGATATTTACCCATAAAGTAAACCCCTTAATTATTTCGCTGGTGCTATCGATTGTGTCACCTTACGTGGCAATGAAGACGGCTCGATCTTCTTCAAAGAAACGACAGCACCCGGTTCTACTTCTACCGACCAAACCGGTGATTCTGATGGGGTGTAAACGGTGGCGTCGGGGAGAATTGGAGAGCTGGCTGGAGGCGAGAAGGAGCGCTTGAACCTGATTCAGGGGAGGAGAGGAGGTTTTGAGTGCGTGACCGTTCACCACTCCACCATGTCGCCGACGGCACTGCCGACCTGTTCGAACCGCTGGGGAGGATTCTGGCGACGCTGGCCACTCGGCCGCAGTATCTCCCGGAATGGCCCGATGGTCAGAGGGCGCTTCCCAATGAAATCCTCCACTCGGCGCTCTTCACCTGCCGTAACCGCAAACAGCCGCGCATGTTCATGAAAGACGAGGACATTGCCGTTATCGGCGATGGTCAGGTTGTTTACCGGGGAGAAGAACTTCGTCAGGACGACGAACTGGTCTGGATGCATCTCATGCACCTGATGAAAAAACTTCCCCTGGGGGAATGTGTCGGGGCAGGTGGGGTCAGACCCTCAAGAAGTCAAGTTGAAGATGCAATCTTGGCAACTTGAAAGCCCATCTAACCCTAAGCTCCCACTTCTGCGCGTTGGCAGTCTCCGGCTTACGCAGATTAAGACATTGAGAGTCAGGGCCAAGCGATACAAAAAACTACCGCGCCACCGCACCTCTGGTCTCATGAATAGATTACAGACCATAGCAGCAACGCCTGGAATTAACAACTAGATTTATTGAATGGTTCAAAACTATTTATCCTCAGTATCTCGCCAATTCCTCGCCCTCACCGCCCTGCAATAAAATCACCCCGCCCGCTCCCTTAATCACTCCAAAAATCGTACGATCCTCTGACATGGTCCAACACACCAAAGGATGAAATCCCATATATATCTTGCTCATGTCATACGTTATCCGCTAGGATGACACCAACAGCACTCGGAAGGGAGCCGATATGAAATACTCAAAAAAGACTACAAATAAAACCGCCTTAAAACTAGACAAATAGCCAAAAGAAGGGGGGAATAACTTAATGCAAATTCCAAGAATTTATCTTGATACTTCTGTTTTTGGCGGTTGCTTTGATGTTGAATTTGCCGAGGAATCTCTGGCAATATTCGAGCTCATTCGATCAGGTATATACCGTGGGGTAGTATCGGAAATAGTTTTTGAGGAACTGGAAAATGCACCTCAAAGAGTAAGAGAAATTATATTAACATTGCCGGAAAAGATGCTTGAATCCATAGCCATATCCGAGGAAATCATCCAGTTGCGAAAAGAATATGTGACTGCTGATATTCTAGGCCCAAAGTGGATTGATGATATGACTCACGTTGCAGCCGCTACGGTTGCGCGGGTAGATGCAATCGTCTCCTGGAATTTCAAGCATATCGTGCGATTGGACAAAATGAAGGCGTATAACAGAGTGAATTTACTGAATGGTTACGGCATCCTCACAATCATCTCACCCAAGGAGGCGATCATCAATGGCAACGATTAAGGATTTCGACTGCATCGCTTTTAAACGCGCCGCACAGGAAACTATCTATAAACAGATACAGAATATGACACCAGCCGAGGAAATTGCCTGGTTCAAACAAAAGGTTGAAAGTGGTCCGTATGGGGAGTTATGGAAGCGCATCTCTTCAATTGAAAAAAAGTAAAAGAACCCGAGAGGGAAAACCGAGATGGACGCACTTAAGTTCTTTACTTACTCAAAAAGCACCATGCAAAACAGTCGAGTCTTAGGGCGTAGTTGAGAAAGGCATTCCACTACAGTCAGGTCGGGCGCGACCGTCGAGAAAGATGTCTCTTCTCTCGATCCCATGTTAAATAGTTACGTTCCGATTTGGAGTGATTATGAAAAAGGTAATAAGTGTTTCTCCTCTTGAAGGGAAAAAAGTAGCGGTCGTTTTTTCAGACGGTATCTCCGGCATTTTTGACGTTGCTCCATATATCCGAAGCGAGTTTTTCAAGCGACTTGAAGACGACCACTATTTCAAGCAAGTACGCCTCTTTTTTTCCGGAATAGGCTGGCCGGATGGGCAGGATCTTGGTCCCGATACCATAGAAGCTGATTTGCAGACGACTTGATTCGTTCGGAGAGGAGGAGCTGAGGCCGAGGGAAACATTTTCAACTCTTCACTTACTCAATAATTTCAAGAGACTTGCCATCGGAGCGTGGAGCGGTCGAGAACTGGCGCCTTGTCCAGCTTATAGTTTCAGTATAAATCCCAAGAAGCATGATCGAAAATTGCTGACCATTTGTACGCCGGGAAGACGTAGTGATCGACCGAAGCAGTACATCGAAATCGCCACCATGACAACCCATGCCACCGGAGGGGCGCTGGTTGACGAACAGGGAAAACTCGTCGGCCTCCTGATAACAGAGGACGAACGAATCAACATGGCCGCGCCGATCAACGATATAGAACGGCTGTACAAGGAAGGCAAGGCCATCTCCTGAAGGAACTGAAACAAGTATCCTTCTCGACCCAAGCTCTGGAGTGCTACTTGAAGGGGATCCTCGCCGGGGACAACCACCAATGGAATGAGGCGCGACTGCTGCTGAAAAAAGCGGTGCGACTCAACCCTCCTCCGGAGGCGGTTATGAACGTACTGGTGTGTGACCTCGGATTTTCATCGGCGAAATGGATCGGCTTCACTTCGGTCATCTTTACCCTCATCTCACCCCAACGGAAACAGATCATCCACAGCAAGAGTCTCAACCGACGCAGGGTGTACCAGATGGCGACCAGCCACCTTCTTCCCCGTATCATGAATCTTGCGCAGTCCGAAACGTTAACGCCGGTGGAAATAGCCTTGCTCATCGAGAAGGGGTACGTGCAGTGCGGATTTGCACATGGCTGGGGGTCAGGTCTCAACAATCAACAGACGTGGACTTATCGCCCTTCGGGCGGACTTTTTAACCCGGTGAATTCCTGCGATTCCCGATTGCAGCCAGGACAACCCAGAACGGGCATTTTCGGCTCTCTCCCTTCGAACTCGGCAAAACCCAATTCGAAATCTATAATCGCC
>CAIYUY010000200.1 GCA_903929485.1 uncultured Desulfuromonadales bacterium | reverse complement strand
GGTGGCGGAGCTAGAATCGTTGATAAATTCGTTGAGCGTAAAACCACGCCCAAAAACGGGGCAGCGCCGGTCAGCTGCTAGCAACCGGCTACCACCTTAAACCCGACACTCTTTTGTCTTGACTATAGGGTCCACTGTATTTATTTGCTTGTCAAAATCAGACTCAAACAATCTGTCCTGCACGACTCGGTACTTTTCAAACTCACTTTCCGCAAAAGACTTGGCAATCTCCTGTGTGACTTTTCCGGGGTTTTCCAGAATATCCCGTTCGTTGAACTGCAAAAAAACATTCAACTTACGCGACCAATCCTCCATCGTCATCGGGATATTGCGCTCGGCCTGGTCTTCGGCATAATCAAGATACATGGTGACAAAACGATCCAGCGACTTCCGCTCTTTTTCCGTCAGGTAATTCTTGGCAACCACGACATCCGTCTTGATAATCTTGCCGTAAGGGGCGTTTTTCCAGGTCGTCAACCCCATTCGTTCTTTATTATGATCAGCACGCTGCATGATCAACTCCGCCGCAGTCCGGCCATGAATGGCAAAATGCAACTTGTTCTGCACAACGGAGAAAAAGGTTCGAGTGGTTTCAGCATCCGCGCGGTAGTCCATAGCCGTGGCATAGATATCTGTTATTTTTTGGTAAAACTTCCGTTCACTGGCGCGAATCTCCCGAATTTCCGCCAACAGGGAATCAAAATATTCTTTACTGAAGAACGCGCCATTTTTGAGACGTTCCTTGTCCAGCAGATAACCCCGGATAGCAAAATCTCTCAAAATACCGGTGGCCCACTGACGAAACTGGGTCGCTCGTGTTGAGTTAACGCGGTACCCAACCGAGATTATCGCGTCGAGGTTGTAGCAATCAACAGATCTGGCAACTTCTCTATTACCCTCTTTTTGAACTATTCGGAAATTCCGAATAGTTGTTTCTTGGCTGAGCTCACCTTGCAGAAATATGTTGGTCAAATGCTCGTTAATTGTCGGCACAGTCACTTCAAACAGCACGGCGATCAGCTTCTGCGTCAACCAGACGGTCTCATCTTCGACGCGCACTTCAATGGTATTCTCTCCTGCCTGTTTGGTGAAAATCAGAAACTCGGCAGTACTGTTTCTGATACGGAAGTTCTGTTGGCTCATGACGCCCTCCCTACTCACTTGATATCAGACCGATAAACCTGTTCACCCCAACCTGCGGAAGAGACAAATCCATTAAAACCCGAGACCTTTCTTGCGAGCCAGCACGCCATCGACCCATCGTTTTTCTTCGGTGTTGGCCGGATAGAGCGCTGAAAACGCTTGAGCAAGACGCCAAAAACGTTGGTCACGACCGACGCCATCTTCAACCAGAAAACGCTTCAGCGCATCGCCACGGCCTGCCGCAAAAAGGATCATGCTCTGGTGCAGCCGATCCAGAACGGTTTCACCGACTTTACCGGCGGCGGTAACATCCCATTCCTTTTCCGTTGCTTCCTCAATACCCAACACCTTGAAGAGATCAAGCTGCGGTGAGACTTCCTTTTTTTTCTTTTTTTCCGGCGCCTGCCCGGCGTCCTTGCCGAACAAAAACAGAGCCCGCTCGCTGACCGGCAAGAGTCGAGCCGTTTCACCCTTGACCTCCACCAAGGAGCGGAGCTTTTCCAAGTGTGCTCCCAGCCCTTGGGCGATCTTGCGGGCGGCGTCGAATTCCAGAGAGAAGCCTCCACCCACCGGCTTGACGCTTCCGCTCGACTCATCTTCGTCATCGGCGTTTTCAGATTTTGTCACCGTATCGACGCCATCATCCTTAGTGGCCGACAGCGTCCAGAGCCACATGGCGGTAAGACGAGCATCAGCCTCGAAGTCGGAGGTATCCGCCCCGGCAAAAATCATGTTCAGGGCTTCCTTGGCGACAACGGCCCAAACCTGTTCCAGATACTCACGAAGCGAAACCTCCTCGCCGCTCGCCTTTTCAACCCGTGAATGCTGCGAATATATCTCCAAGGCCGGTCCAAGGCAGGCGAATATGGCGTCAGCACCCACGACCCCCTCCTCGGCCAGACGCGGCATCCACTCATGAATTCGTTTCGGCAGCTCCTGGAGGACATCGCGCCAATCCCCGATATCGTCATTGCGAAAGGAACCGTCGGCATTTTCCCTTGGACGACAAACAAGATGAACTGAGGAAGCAAGTCGCGCCTGGCCTTGTGCCGCTACACGCGATTCCATTTCCGTGTCAATCGGCCAGGAACCGGTAATCATCCAACCGGCCGTGACAACCGCCTGAAGAATAGCCTCCCAACTTGAAGTCGTCTTGCTGGGGGGCAGGGGGACGCACATAAGCTTATAAGTTGCTCTCCTGTCGGAGTTCAGAACGCCTCCCTTCATGATGAAGTCTTTAGCACACCAAAGAGGAAACTTATAAACTTATGTGCGTCCCCCTCTAACACTGGATACCATACTGCTTGAGGATGGCGCCCATGAGCTCAAGGATGTCAGCCGATTCGTTGAGAATCTCTTCCCGGCTCTCCGCATGAAAGAGCTCGTGAGCCTCCTCAAGGATCTTCATCCGGAGAGCTTGAAGAAAAGCCGGATCGCCCAAGTTTCCCGTGGAAGAGAATTTACCTGACAGGGCGATCTTCTCCGGGATCAGATCTCGAATCAGCTTGTTGTAGATGAGGGGTTGATTGATCACGAATTATCCTGGGTCTTCCAGTACGGGGCCTTATCTGGGAAAATCCAGCGGACCCCGCCTCGCGGGTCGGGCTGGTCACCGGCATAGCGGGGGATCAGGTGAATATGCAGGTGCATGACCGTCTGGCCGGCAGCCTCGCCGTCGTTGATGCCGATGTTGAAACCGTCCGGCAGCTGTAACCCACTCATCTGCGGAATGGGTGACTGAGTGGGATCGAGCAGAAGATGTCGCATCTCGGCCAGCAGGTCGAACAGCGCCATATGTTCTTCCCCGGTGGCATCGAAGAGGGATACCATGTGTCGTTTGGGGATTATCAAGGTGTGACCGGGGGAAACAGGGAAGCCATCAAAAATGGCCATGGCATAGGTATTGGCTCGAATGATTCTAGAGTCGTCAAGGGTGCAGAAGGGGCATGTTTTGGTATTGGTCATAGTGGCTTACTACCAGTGTTTTAATTGAAGATAATGATGAACAACGGTGTCAACATTAATAAGTTACATTAGTTACATGCGTCCCCTCATCTCTTGCGTCCCCTCATCTCTGAGTGTCTGACCCCACCTGTCCTAACTGCCTGTCTTGCATAGATTATTTCACGCAAGTTAACAACTAAACTGCGTCGCCCGTCGCCCCCTTTCGAGTAGCAATGGTCGATGCTGAGCGCAAACAACTTTCCGGCAACATCGAAGTTGACGAAACCTTAGTCGGCGGCGTCAAACAGGGTGGTAAACGAGGTCGTGGTACCACTAAAAGCGTTGTTGCGATTGCTATAGAAATTAAGGACCCAAAGGGTTTTGGTCGGGTGCGTATGCGTCACATTCCAGATGCTTCCGGCGCCAGTTTAGTGCCATTTGTGCGTGATGTAGCCGTTCCAGGATCTAATGTGCACACCGACGGATGGAAAGGCTACAATGACTTGACATCGGATGGATTCACTAGAGAAATTACGGTACAATCATCTTCTGGTGATCCAGCTCATGTATCAATGCCAGGCGTCCATCGCGTATCAAGCTTATTAAAGCGCTGGATTCTCGGTACGCATCAAGGATCTGTGGTTCCAGAACACCTCCAATCTTATTTGGAAGAGTTCACCTTCAGATTCAACAGACGGACATCTCGGAGCCGCGGTCTCGTGTTTAGAAGGCTACTTGAGCGAGCAGTTGCAACAGGTCCGGTTACCGAACTTGATGTGACACATGGATATAAATGGAATTAGTTACCAGGTGACGCTAACCGACTACCCCCCCTTGGAGAAAATGATTTTGGAGTCGTTCAGGGAGCAGAATTGGCAGAAAAATGGTAAGCAATCACAGGGGGGGGGGAGTTTTACTGCTCGGCAATCCAGGCAAGGTCGGGCTTGACGCCCTTGAAGTACGAATCGATGGCGTGAACTAAAACGGGGAAGGTTTTTTTGGTTTTCAGACGACAGGTCTGCCTGACGGAAAGTATCCGC
>CAIYUY010000199.1 GCA_903929485.1 uncultured Desulfuromonadales bacterium | reverse complement strand
GGAGATCAAGGAGCTGATCAGCGATTCGGTGGACAAGGTCGGCAACGGCAGCAAACTGGTGGGAGAGGCCGGTCAGACCATGCAGGAGATCGTCACCAGCATCAAAAAGGTGACCGACATCATGGCCGAAATCGCCACGGCGTCCAATGAGCAGTCAGTGGGGATCGAGCAGATCAACAGCGCCATCACCAGCATGAACGATATGACTCAGGAAAATAGCTTGGTGGTGCAGCAGACTTCCTCCGCCTCCGACGACCTGGAAGAGCAGGTTCAGCTGCTGGTGGAAGCGGTGAACCGCTTCATCCTGGATGATGGCCGCAAGGGGGAACGGAAGGAACCGGGCAAGGTGCTGAAGATGGAGTCGGCGCCCCCCAAGGTTCAGATTTTCTCCAAGGGGAAGGGGGTTGGTAAAAGCGGCAAGGCCAACGGCTATCACAAGGCCAAGGGTGAGGAAGGAGAGCCGGCGGCCAGGGCCGCGGGGCACGACTTGGAGTGGGTCGGGTTTAACTGATCCGCAACGTTAACTTCACTCAAGCCCCCCCTTTCCAGGAGATACTGCACCTTGGCAAGAGGGGGCTTGTGTTTTTGGTAGCACAAACAGTTGATATACGTCCGTCATGGGAGTATTATTCATACGTATAAAATATATCCAAAGGAGGTACGCCATGGCTCAGAGCGCACGGAAATTAAATTTCACCATCCGCAACGATGTGGCCTCGGAGCTTGAACGACTCGTTCCGCCGGGCAAGAGAAGCAAACTGGTCAACGAGGCTCTTATCAAAGAGTTAGCTCATTTCAGGCGTACCGCGCAGACGGAAAAATTGATGGCGCTCCGGGATAAAACGCCAGGATTGACGACCGCTGAAATTGTTGAGGCAGTCAGGCATGACCGCGACAGGGGATAACATGGCGACCCCGCTCATTGTGCCGGATGCCTCAGTCATTCTGAAATGGGCGTTTCAATCGCCTGACGAGCAGGACAGCGACAAGGCGCTGGAGCTGCTGGGGAGATGGCTCGGGGGAAACTGTTCCATCATCCTTCCCAGCCTCTGGCTCTACGAATGCGGCAATGTGTTGGGACTGAAGGCTCCGGACAGTGCCGCGGAGATCATGGACATTTTTATCGGGTATCGTTTTGATGAGGTCCCCATCTCGCCGGCCATAGCAAGCGCCACATTGAAGATTATGCGGGATTGCAAAGTCACCTTTTACGATGCCGTGTATCATGTCGTCGCCATGAACAGAGGGGCAACCCTTGTGACGGCTGACGCCGCCTATTACCGAAAAACAGGGCAACTGGGCAACATGATCATGCTGGATGATTTTGTCTGATCACCTCTTGAGCCTCCGCCTTTGCCTCCTCGCGGCGACGCTCTTCCTGACTGACGCAACTCTAGCCTCCGCGGCCCCTCCGGTGAGGGAACCAGCCGTTGCGGGAACCTTCTACTCCGCCGATCCCGCAGTACTGAAAAAGGAGATCGACGGCCGGCTGGCGGGGGCGGCGGGAAGCCGCCGGAAGGAACGTCCCGTGGCGGTGATGGTCCCCCATGCCGGGCATCGCTACTCGGGGAGCGTGGCTGCCGACAGCTTCGCCCAACTGAAAGGGCGCGACATTCGCACGGTCTACCTCATTGGCCCGGCACACAGCGCCCCCCTGCCGGGGATTGCGCTCTACCCCCATGGCGGCTGGCGAACGCCCCTGGGAGTCGTCCGGATCGACCCCCAAAAGAGCCGTTATCTCCTTGACGAAAAAAACGGCATCAGAGCACAGAGCGCTCCGTTTGCCGGTGAACACTCCCTGGAAGTGCAACTCCCCTTTCTTCAGCGGGCCCTGGGGAAGTTCACCCTGGTCCCCATTCTCGTGGGAAACCCGACCTCCCCTGCCGTTGCATCACTTTCAATGCACCTTGCCGCGGCGCTGGGGGGTGATCCCCACGCCATCCTCATCATCAGCACCGACCTCTCCCACTACCGCGACCGGACCACCGCCACGCGACTGGATAACCGGCTCATTGACGCAGTTACTCTCATGGCCGCCGGCGACCTGGAACGGCTTCTGGAAAAGGGGGACGCAGAGGCGTGCGGCGGCCGGCCGCTCCTCATCGGGATGGCCGCTGCTCGGGGCGCCGGGGCCACCACGGGGAGCCTTTATCGTTACGCCGACTCGGGGGAGGGCACCGGCGACAGCTCCAGGGTCGTCGGCTACGCGGCGGCAGGCTTCTATCGAACAACCTTGACGCCGATTCGCAAGGCTGCGCTCATCACCCTGGCCCGGACGGCCCTGGCGGCAGCGGTCACCGGAAATCCCCTCCCCTCTCCCCCGGACACCGACCCGCTGCTTCGGGCCGACGGCGCAGCCTTTGTCACCCTCGCCTCCCCCGACGGCCGCCTCCGGGGATGTATCGGCCAGATCGTTCCCCGCACCTCACTGGCCCGATCGGTGATTGATAACGCCGCTGCCGCGGCACTCCACGACTCCCGCTTCCCTCCGGTAACGGCGAAGGAACTCCCCGGACTCCGCCTGGAGGTGACAATCCTCTCCCCCCTGGAACCGGTGACCGATCCAGCCCAGATCATGGTGGGTCTCCATGGCGTCTACCTGGAACGTGGGGATGCGAACAGCGTCTTTCTCCCCCAGGTGCCGGTGGAGCAGGGGTGGGATCGCAAGAGCTACCTGGAGCAGTTGGCCAAAAAGGCGGGACTCCCCCCTGATGCCTGGAAGAAGGCCCGCCTCTGGCGCTTCACGGCGGATGTTTTCCGCTGACGACGGACAAAAAGAGAGGCCGGTAAAGCAGCCCCTCTCAGGTACTGACCATATACGGGTGAACATGAAGAAGTAGCTACGGTTCCTCCACCGGCGGATAAAGGGACTGTTTCTTCGCGGCGGTTCGCAGACGGAGATTCATCTCTTCCAAACTTTTCCGGGGGCCGGTGTAGCCGGCACAACCCATCACCTCTTCCACCGTGAGGGTTGTCCCCCGCCCCATGGAGGGTTTTAACACCAAGGCATTCCCTTCCTCGGCAAGGGTAAATCTCATGCCGGCTCGCCAACCATGACTCTTCCTGATCTGCTTGGGGGTAACGATCTGACCCTTGCTGGAGAGGGTAGCTTCCATGGCGCAGGCTCCTTTGTAAGACGAGGTAAGCAAAATAATAGCACTCTGACCCGGACAATTACAAGCGCCAAATATCAGGCGCCGCTGCGATCACTCCCATAGCGTCCGGCGAGGCCTTGACCATCTCCGCAAACTCGGTGCGCAGCGACTCCGGCACCAGGACCTCCACCCGCGAACCATAGCCCCGCAGCCACCAATGGAGTTGCAAGGTATCTTCCACCGTGGCGGACAGCTCCCCACTCCCATCCTCCCCTAAACCGCCCAGGAACTCCTGCGAATATTCTAATATTATCGCACCACTTTACAACCACAACAAATCTAGCTAGAATAGACCTTTGCAATCAGGATGGAGGATCATATGCAAACCGTAAACATGTTTCAAGCCAAAACATCATTATCGAAGCTGGTGGCAGCGGTTGAGAGTGGGCAAGAAAAGGAAATAATCATTTCTCGTCACGGTGTATCCGTTGCCAGGCTTACCAGCACAACCCGGCAACCGACGCAGCAGAGGATCGGGGTTGCCAAGGACTGTTTTGTTGTACCGGACAACATAGATGAGCCAAACGACCTGATTTTGAAAATGTTTAGCGGGGAGTCACCGTGAGATTGCTGCTTGACACCCATATTGCGTTGTGGGCTATAACCGACAGCCCAGCTCTTTCCGCGGAAGCGCGGCGACATATTCTTGCTCAGCGTAACGAGATCTATATCAGCGCCGCCTCAATCTGGGAAATATCCATAAAACACGGATTGAGACGAGGCACAATGCCTGTTTCAGGAAGTGAGGCTGTTGAGTATTTTGCTAAGGCAGGCTACATGACTTTGGACATCAGTAGTACACATGCAGCATTTGTCGAGACGCTCCCGGCACATCATGCTGACCCTTTCGATCGAATGCTGGTGGCCCAGGCACTGTCTGAACCGATGCGACTCCTGACTCATGACAAGATGGTAGCGTCCTACAGTAATCTGGTACTACTGGTTTAAGCTAATCATCCCCCCCGTCCCCCTCTTATCTCTAGGTTATTCGTTACAAAAAGCCGATCTTCCCGATTATCGACTCTACCTTCTGGAATAAATAGAAGCCGGGGAGCAGGATATCCAGAACAACCGCATCATGGAACACGATGAAGTGGTTGAAAGGCTCTCGCTGAAATGGCAACAGTGAAAATATCCCCATAACCACGTCGCGTTTACTGTCACATTTTTCTCCCCCCTTCCCTTTCCTCATCAATTACCAGTCCGATGTTCGCATCATCAGCTACCCTCTCGTGATGAAACATTCATATAAATAAACTCCCCCCACGCATCCCAGGTGGATTGCAGCAAAATTGATGCTCTCGCAAATTACGTCATTGCGAGCGAAGCGAAGCAATCCAGTATCTCGTTAACATACTAAAACTACAAGATTGCTTCGTCACTTCGCTCCTCGCAATGACGTCTTGAGAGAGAATTTGCCAGAGTATCAAAGTTCCTTGTCTGTCATCCTGAACGACTCGTACTGAGCGGAGTCGAAGTAAGCGAAGAATCTGCTTCTGGTTAAAAAGCAGATCCTTCGCCTTGCTCAGGATGACAAGCATGGAACAGGATGACAAGCAAGAGAATGACAGTCACGGCAATCCGGTTGATACGCTCGTCACTGTAGAGTTGCCGTCATCAATCGTCTTCGGCAAGATCTTCCGCCACTGAATCCTGCTTCTTATTCTTCGCCCTGGCCATTATTTTCGACCAGTTACGTGACGGCGGGCTGTCGTCATCATCCTCGTCGTCACCAAAATCATCCGAATCCTCGGATTCATCGTCATCTTCGTCGCCGGGAAGAAAATTTTCCACGGTGCGCGGTGGAACAGCACGGACAGCCCCGAAATCGTCTTCACTCGCCACCAGCAAAAAATTATCCATGGGAACAAGGACATAGCCGCTTCCATTCAGCTCCCCGTTGACCTCCCGCAGATACTCCTCCGTGAGCTTGTTCACCCCGGCCAGGGAGCGGAGTTCGGGCCAGTTGATCCTGAAAAAACTGTAGCTCTCATTGCCGAACACCTCTTCGTAAACTTCCATGAGTGTCCTGGCGGTCTCGTCAGCGCTGCGTGCCATAATCGGCCTCCTTGGGTTGATGATATTTTCACCCTACTCCACCCAGGCGACAAATCACGTCGTTTTACACCATGACCGCAAGCTATTAAGCCGGGCAGCGCTTGGAACTGTGAGGAATATCAAGGTCAAAAACGAGAAAGACCCCCTTTGCCCAAGGCGGTCTTTCTCGTTTACGAACTATCTCCATCCAAAAAATCACTTAGGGCTCGTCACAAAATAACTATTACACCATGACACACAAGCCGTTCGTGGTGAGCTTGTCGAACCATGAACGGCGGCCCTTCGACAAGCTCAGGGCGAACGGAATACAACAAGAAGTAAAGGTTATTTGGTGACAAATCCTTAGCCATGAGAACACAGGCATCGATAAAAGTCCTCGTCGGCATTACCTGCTCTGCCCCCGTCTCTCGATAATTTCTTCCTCTATTTCATCCCAACTCAAAAGAGGTGCGCCTGCCTCAAGTATTTTTTCCCGTAACGCCATAAGCTTTCCTGATTGCTACTCATCTGCGGCTTATGGTTCGACAAGCTCACCATGAACGGAAAATCGGCCAGTTGCAGAGCTGAAAACCGTTCGTCCTGAGCCTGTCGAAGGATGAACGGTTTTCAGCCGCAGATTAGTAGCAATC
>CAIYUY010000198.1 GCA_903929485.1 uncultured Desulfuromonadales bacterium | reverse complement strand
TTGAGGTGGATATAGCGTGTTAATTCAGATAGGTATGTGTCGGCATTGACCAGTACCGCTTTGAAGCGCCCCTGAAAAAGATGGCCACTCCGTTTATGCCGCCAGTTGATCCATTGTGTGTACCGGAAGGAAATATTCTGCATGATCCGGGACAGTGGCATGTCGCCGACCTGGATAGCCAGATGGATATGGTTAGTCATAAGACAATACGCATGAATGCGATGTTCATACCGTTCAAGCCCTTCCTGTATCAACAGATAGAAGCGCGAGCGGTCGACATCATCAAAAAATATCTCCTGTCGAGCATTACCACGTATGATCACGTGGTAGAGTGCTGCGGGGTAATGAACTCGTTGTTTACGTGCCATGGTGGGTATGTATCACAATAATACCATAACCGCAAGCCTGACCCCATGCTCCCCCAGGGCGATGAAGTCCGTATAGGCAGCACGGGCATCCTTTCTGTCCGAAGCAAAGAATGACAATACCCAGTCGGTGGTAAGCCAAGGAATCTCCTCCATGCCAAGATAGGCGCGGTGACTGCTCCACTGGTACTCTTCAGGTGATTGCACCAAGTGGGCCTGCACCGGATTGAGGTGGATATAACGTGTTAATTCAGACAGGTATGTGTCGGCATTGACCAGTACCGCTTTGAAGCGCCCCTGAAAAAGATGGCCACTCCGTTTATACCGCCAGTTGATCCATTGTGTGTACCGGAAGGAAATTTTCTGCATGATCCGGGACAGCGGCACGTCGCCGACCTGGATAGCCAGATATGGTTAGTCATAAGGTGATTCGCGGGAAAATATGTACCACAACAAGGTCGGCGGAAATGTTCCGTCATGGTTCGACAAGCTCACCACGAACGGAACAGTGGGCAGTTATAAACCTTAATCCGTTCGCCCTGAGCTTGTCGAAGGGTGGGACGGATTTCTGCCTGGTACATTTTTTGTAACGAATCACCATACAAGTTTCTTGAACCGGCTAAAGCACGATGCAGTCGCAAATTCTGTCATTGCGAGCGAAGCGAAGCAATCTAGAAACCGGCAACATGCTGAAATAAAAACAGACTCTGAACGGACTTTTCGCGACTGCATCAAGCACCATACCAAGCAAAGGAGTTTTCATGAAAAAAGTAGCTGTTGCACTGACGTTAATAGGTTTACTCTGCGCGTCCCAATCGGCAAGGGCGGCAACGAATCTGATTACAAACGGTGGCTTTGAAACAGGTAATTTCACCGGATGGGCGCTCACAGGTGATGAATACATGACAGTTGAAAGCGAGACAGCCGATGCGCATGCGGGTGCGCATTCGGGAGAGTATTTTGCCCTTATCGGGAGTGTCGGCATAATCGGGACTCTGAGCCAAACGGTCACCACTCTGGATGACGGGCACTATAATCTCAGCATGTATCTTGGCAGTGACGGTGCAACCCCAAACTTGTTCAGAGTCGATTGGAACGGAACGACTCTCTATGATCAATCGAATATTCCCAATACCTTCGGCAGCTACAACTTGCTGACATTCAGGGTAGAGGGGACAGGTAGCGACATCTTGACGCTGCGCGAGCTAAATGATCCTGGTTTTCTTTTACTTGACGACGTATTGCTTACTTCAGCAGTTCCCGAACCCTCCACCTTCCTCCTCCTGGGCGCCGGCCTCGGCGGGTTGGCTCTCCTGAGACGGCGCAAGTAGCCGCACCGGACTTTCCATGCAATCAGGCCGGGGATATATTTCCCCGGCCTTTTTATTTACATGGAGCCCATAACTTCCGGTCCCCCTGGTCAGGTTCGGCCCGTAATGATTAGACTCAACCGGGTGATCTCCGCCGGGGCTCTATCGTCGCCGTAACGGTATCACTCTTGCGCCCTGTTTCAGTCGGGTGCACTCTCTTCGGGTATGAATTGAGACTCAGTGTCGTAAGCAGTTGCCGATACATCTTCTCTGTGTGGCTCAAGGCGGATACTCTTGCAAATGCTGTCATTGCGAGCGAAGCGAAGCAATCTAAAAACCGACAACCTCTGTCAAGAACGTCCCTCCAGCAAACCGAATTCTTTGACAAGATCCATCTCCTTGCGCAAAACGTACTCCCTTTTGCACACTTCCAACAAAGAAAGTGCTCTAAACATTAATGCCGATGTGACGACCGTCAGACAACTCTACATCCAGGGACAGCTTGCCACCAAGCGCCTCAATGTAGCGCTTGAGAGGAGAGATTTCCTGATTGCTACTCATCTGCGGCTTATGGTTCGACAAGCTCACCATGAACGGAAAATCGGCCAGTTGCAGAGCTGAAAACCGTTCGTCCTGAGCCTGTCGAAGGATGAACGGTTTTCAGCCGCAGATTAGTAGCAATC
>CAIYUY010000197.1 GCA_903929485.1 uncultured Desulfuromonadales bacterium | reverse complement strand
GATTGCTACTAATCTGCGGCTGAAAACCGTTCATCCTTCGACAGGCTCAGGACGAACGGTTTTCAGCTCTGCAACTGGCCGATTTTCCGTTCATGGTGAGCTTGTCGAACCATAAGCCGCAGATGAGTAGCAATCAGGAAGACAAATGTGAAAATAGTGAATTCCGACCCGCTACGAGAAAAACGTGAACAGCAGGAACTGGAAAAGTGGAAACGAGAGGAAAAGGCGCAGATCGAGCAGCGAGTCAGAGCGGAATTGGAAAAGGAGTACAGGGATCAACAGGCAAAGAGTAAACAAAAGGAGCAAGAGCAACAGATTTTTTTAGCAAAGCAACAAACAGAACTTCAGTGAAAAGTTGTTCAGAAACATGAGGATTCACAAGTAATTGACGGCTTCCAGCTTAAAGGTGACGTGGTTCACGATACTCAAACCGGGCTTACCTGAGCGCGAAATGGCAATATAGCTGGTAAGATGATGAATTGGAATGATGCGATGAAATGGGCAACGGCG
The DNA here is from genome assembly GCA_903929485.1 of uncultured Desulfuromonadales bacterium. Classification (GTDB taxonomy): domain Bacteria; phylum Desulfobacterota; class Desulfuromonadia; order Geobacterales; family CAIOGM01; genus CAIOGM01. The sequence continues at coordinate 3,288 of CAIYUY010000197.1, read as the reverse complement.
TTGAATCTGGCAGATCACCGTGATTGGCGTCTACCGACGGCAGATGAACTTGTATTTTTAAGTAATAGTATAAGCTTAGCAAATTTTAAGTCTATTTTTCCGTATACTGAGAGTGACTACTATTGGTCGTCTACCATGGACACGTACGGTCCAGACTACGCGTGGGGCGTGTATTTTAGCAATGGCCGCGCATACAGCAACAATAAGTACGACTCTATGTATGTGCGGTGCGTGCGTGGCGGACAGTAGGGTATTTGATTCTTTGATTACTGAAGCCAACACATGTGAAATGGAATTTTGTCGGTTTATCATTTCTTGACGTAGGGGAAGTAAAAGCATCACCTGCTTCGCCCTTGTTGCGATAACGATAAAAGGCGGGCGAAGCAGATGAACCTTGCTTCGCCCCTACATTCAAAATGGTAATTTGGTAAGTTCCTGCTCTCTAAGAAAAAAGAAGGAGGGAAGAGTTGATGTGTATAATTAATCACATCAAAATAAGTGGGTTCAGAAAGCTCAGTAACATTGATCTTCCCCTCAGGCCGCTCATGGTACTCATCGGCGCCAATGGTGTCGGCAAGACCTCCTTCCTCGACGCATATTCGTTGCTATCGGCATCGGCTGCTGGTGGTTTGAACAGTAAGCTTTCTCATTTCGGCGGATTGTCGAGTATTTTGACCCGCGGCAAAGCCAGCACCGTTTCGTTTTCCGTGACCATGGAAGTGCCCGGACAGACTCCTCTTGAGTACGAGCTTAACCTGATTCCCAAGGGTGCCGGATATGCTATTTCCCGTGAAGTGCTCGCTCAGCTAATGAATCGTAATAACGGAGCATTTAAACATATCGACTCCAAAGACGGTGATATTCGCTACTTTGAGATCGAAAAGGAACTCCTGGTCCGCCCAACCTGGGAGCATAACCCCTTTGAGACCTCCCTGTTTCAAGTGCCCAAGATGTTTCGGAAACCGGAAGAGCTGCGACGCATTATTGGAACCGCGACGCAATACCATCTGCTGGATGTCGGGCAACGTGCTCCCGTCAAGCTGCCACAACAGATGAAACCGGCGGAGTTGCCGGGCGCTGATGGTGAAGATTTGATTTCGTTCCTCTATTATTTGCGGGAAAGCAACAAGGAGCGCTTTTCGGCAATTGAAGACACCCTGAGAGCGGCGTTTCCTTCCTTTGAATCACTGCGTTTCCCTCCCGTGGCTGCGGGCATGTTGACCCTGACCTGGAAGGACCGCAATTTCAGCAAGCCATTTTTCATAAATGAGCTTTCCGAAGGGACACTCCGTTTTCTTTGGCTCGTTTCTCTGCTTCAGAGTCCAGGGCTTTCACCCGTGACTATGATTGATGTGCCGGAAGTAAGCCTGCATCCTGATCTGCTCAGTCTGCTGGCTGATCTGATGCGCGAGGCGTCGCAACGAACCCAGCTTATCGTCGCCACTCATTCTGATCGCCTGATCCGGTACCTGGAGCCCAACGAGGTGGTCGTCATGGATAGTGATGACAATGGCTGTACTACGGTGCAATGGGGCGACACTTTGGATTTGGCCGAATGGTTAACAGAGTACAGTCTTGATGAGCTCTGGCGCATGGGGCGGATGGGGGGACGGTCGTGAAAATATCGCTGATCGTCGAGGGGAGGACCGAAAAGGCGTTTCTCCCACATATATGCTTTGCACGGTCACAAATGGAGTTTTTTGTTTTGACTTGTAGGTTGGGGTGAACAGCCTTTCCGTGAACCCCAACATTGTAATGTTGGGGTTCACGATGAAGCCGTTCACCCCAACCTGCAAAAGCGCACTTTATGACCGCATACAAAGTATGATGCTCTCGCATATTCTGTCATTGCGAGCGAAGCGAAGCAATCCAATATCTCGCTAACTGCCTAAAACTACTAAGATTGCTTCGTCGCTTCGCTCCTCGCAATGACATCTTGAGAGAGAATTTGCGAGAACATCAAAAAAGGACCGGAAGCCATGAGTATGTTTAACGAATCATTGAGGAGTTTTACCGCTCGCCGCGCCGCGCTCTTGCAGACCGGCGAAGAGCTTCGCTCTTTCCTGGACGAGTCCGGGATGCAGGACAAAGCTCGTGAGGTGTCCGGTCACCTCCTGCGACTGGAACATGATTCGGTCAAGGTTGCGGTCATCGGTGAATTCAAAGGGGGGAAGTCCACCCTGATCAATGCCATTCTTGGGGAGGAGATTCTCCCCAGTTGGACGGTGGAGTGTACGGCGGCCATTACTCAGGTGGGATATGGGGTCCGGTCGGGAATGATTGTGCACACCACCGACGGCAAGCAGAACGAACAGCCACTGGAAAAGCTGAAGGAACTGGCAACTATCCGTAACGACCGGTTCGATGGTATCGCCTACATCGAAGCACGCTATCCTGCCGAGTTGCTCAAGAACGGTCTGGTGATCGTGGATACTCCCGGCACCAATAGCGCCGTGAAAGCGAGGGAGCTGATTACCAAGTGGTTCCTGAAGATAGCCGATGCCGCCATCCTGGTCCTTAACGCAGAATATCTGCTGCGCCAGAGCGAGGTGCAGTTCATCAGGGATGAGATCACCCAGAGCAATTACGGCGCGGTGTTCGTGGTGGTGAATCGCTGCGACCTTTTTCAAGACGAACCGGAACAGCTCAAACAGGCATTGAGCCGTACGACGGTGAAGCTGAAAGAGCTGATTCCTTCCCTGGAACGGATTTATCCGCTTTCCGCCAGGGAGGCGTTGAAGGGGAGGGGAGGGAGCCTGCCGGATCTGGTGGTATCTTCGGGTATCGAGGCGCTGGAAAACGATCTGGGGCGGTACGTGGCGGAGAAGAGCGCCAACGACCGTCTGGACCGGGTGAGGACCGCCTTTCTTGAGATCCTGGCTGACTCCGCCCGTGACAGCCGGATACGTCTGGAAACGCTCTCCCTGGACAAGGAGAAGTCCGACCTGCAGGCCCGTAAGGCCACCGAAGCGCTCCGCCGGGAAGGGGAAAGCTTGAAGGGTCTCAAGGAGCAGATCCATGAGGGGTTCTCGGCGTTTCGTGAGCAACTGGCCGTCGATATCTCCGACAGGGCGGAGGAATCGCGGCGCAATCTGGAATCGCTCTATGGTGGAACACGCCAGGAGCCTCCTGAGTCCGAGGTGGTTGCGGAACGGATTCGCCGTGATTCAGGCGCTTGGCTGGCCCACGCCGAGCAACGGTGGGGCGTATTCCACCACGATGTGATGGTCCGCACCGGGCTGAATATGACCTGCCGGAGTACGATCTGGTGCAGATAGCCGCCGATTT
>CAIYUY010000196.1 GCA_903929485.1 uncultured Desulfuromonadales bacterium | reverse complement strand
GATTGCTACTAATCTGCGGCTGAAAACCGTTCATCCTTCGACAGGCTCAGGACGAACGGTTTTCAGCTCTGCAACTGGCCGATTTTCCGTTCATGGTGAGCTTGTCGAACCATAAGCCGCAGATGAGTAGCAATCAGGAAGGAGAATATCATGGGAAATGGCAGCGTAATCAAACAGGAAATTTTAGACTACATCGCCAGCACACCCTGGGCTGTACTGGCCACGGTTCGGGGAGACGGAACACCGGTCATCAGGACCATAGGGGCTTTCGCTTTTGAAAACGGCGGCGGCTCCGTCTACTTCGCCACCTTTCCCGGTGCGGACAAGACGCGCCACATCGACGGCAACAGCAGGGTCTCCTTTTTCTTCCAGCATGAGGGGCAGCAGTTGCAGGAATTTCGCAATGTGGAACTATTGGGAGACGCCGCCAAGGTGAACGGTGAAGATGATATCAGGCATGTCGCAGCGCTGATCTCGGAACGGAGCCCCATTGTCCAGGCGTTTATCGAGAAGAACGGCATCGCTGTCTTCGACTATTACGAGGTAAGGGTTACCGAGGTGAAGTCTCTCGACTACCGGAACGGGATCGGCCCCCAGGCCATAGAAGTTGTTTTCCTCTAAGGGGAACTCGTGAAGGCGGCGGCCATCTCCCTACTTACTGCGAAGAGAAGATTCAGTCATACCGTGCTGCTTCTTCTCGTCGTCCTTCCGGAGTTGTTCATGGTCATGACCATTTTCGGTTGCAACTCAAGGGAACAGCGAGAGTCGGGAGCCGCGACGACAACTGCCGGGGTAGCCGGGTACGATCCACTCCCTGGGGCTTCTCCATTACCGGGTACGCTTCTGGACGACTTTGAACGAGTCAGGAAGGAGCGTGGCAAGGAGTATCATCCCCGGACAAAACGCCTGAGGCCGGACGGTTGGGCCACGTACACCAATCGTCTCTTTCTGGAATCGAGTCCTTACCTGCTGCAGCACGCGCACAATCCGGTGAACTGGTTTCCCTGGGGAGATGAGGCGTTCCGGTTGGCCCGGAAGCTTAACCGCCCCGTGCTGGTCAGCATCGGTTATTCCACCTGTCACTGGTGTCATGTCATGGAGGAGGAATCCTTCGAGGACGAGGGGATTGCCCGCTACCTTAACGAAAACTTCATTGCCATCAAGGTTGACCGGGAGGAGCGACCAGAGCTGGACTCCATCTACATGAGCGCGGTGCAGACCCTCACCGGCAGCGGCGGATGGCCCCTCAATGTCTGGCTGACTCCTGATCGTAAACCTTTTCATGGAGGAACCTATTATTCTCCCGGCGACCTGATGAAGGTGTTGCAGTTCGTGAAGGTAGCCTATGCCGCCAACCCGGAACGGATTGCCGCAGTCGGGCGCCAGGTGACGCTGGCTATAAAGAGTTCGCTCCCTCGTAACGAGAAAAATGAGCTTCCCACGGCCGACCTGCTCCATGATGCCGCCCAATCATGCCGACAACATTTTGATGAGGTTCATGGTGGTTTGCAAGGTGCGCCGAAGTTTCCCGGGGCTCTGCCGGTGAAATTCCTTCTCCGTTACCAACGGCGCACCGGCAATAATGAGTATGGAAAGATGGCGGAACTCACGTTGAGGAAGATGGCCGCCGGTGGCATATATGATCAGGTGGGGGGCGGGTTTCATCGCTATGGGACGGATGATTCGTGGCTCGTCCCTCATTTCGAGAAGATGCTCTACGATAACGCCCTTCTTGCCGGCGCGTACCTGGAGGGATATCAGGTAACCGGCAACAAGGATTTCGAGAGGATCACCCGCGAAATCCTCCGCTATCTCCAACGTGATCTCTCCTCACCGGGAGGGGGATTCTATGCCGCGTCCGATGCGGACTCTACTGCCCCTAACGGGCATCGTGAAGAAGGGTGCTTCTATCGCTGGAGTCGTCGGGAACTGACGCAGATCCTGGGCAAGGATCGGGCCAAGGTAGTGGCGGCGTATTACGGGGTCACTACCCTGGGTAATTTCGCGGGAAGCAACATCCTTTCCGCGCCGCCGGCGTCCATGTCCGGAGTCGGGAATCTCAATAGTTCCGACTCCGGAGTGAACGCGGTCATTGCCGAATCTCGCGAACTGCTGCACCAGGTCAGGAGCCGCCGTCCCCAGCCGCTGCGCGATGAGAAGATAATTACCGGATGGAATGGCCTGGCTATTTCAGCATTCGCCCGTGCCGGCTTCATTCTGGACGATCGCCGGTACCTGGAGCAGGCGGTCAAGAGCAGCCGTTTCATCCTGGAAAACTGCTACGTAAAGGGAAGGCTCTGCCGGAGCTACAAGGACGGAAAGGGGGAGGGGAAAGCGTATCTGGATGACTATGCGTTTTTCATTGCCGCATTGCTGGACCTCTTCGAGGCGACCACCGATCCTTACTGGTTGAAACGCGCCATGGAGCTGGATGAAGTGGTGAAAAAAGATTTCGAGGACAGGGAAAACGGCGGTTTTTTCATGACCGGCGATGACCATGAAACCCTTCTTGCACGGGAAAAGCCGGTGAACGATGACGCCGTTCCGTCGGGAAATTCCGTTCAGGTCATGAACCTGTTCCGGTTGAGGCAGCTCACGACCAACGAGGAGTATGGGAAGCGCGGGAAAAAGGCGTTGCAGTTCTTTTCGGCTGCGCTGAACTCGGATCCCTCGGGCTTCCCGGAACTCCTCCTTGCGGTTGATTTCTACCTGGATGCCCCTAAGGAGATCATCGTCGTGGCCCCTCGCGGCAACAAAGCCGCTGCCTCTTCCCTTATGTCGACCCTAAGGGGAGAATTCCTCCCGAACCGGATTCTCGTGGTCGTTGCCGAGGGTGAGGAACAGCAGGCAATGGCCGCGGTTGTTCCCCTTGTCAGGGGGAAAAAGGCCCTTGACGGAAAAGCTACCGCCTACGTTTGTGAAAAGAAGAGTTGCCGCCTTCCGGTGAATGACCCGAAACTTTTTATCCGGCAGCTACGTGCAACGGAACAACTAACGAAGAGCAGGTGACGGTCATGGAGAAAAAAGATAAATCGGAATATGTCATTCAGTCGGTGGATCACGCAGTTGATCTATTGGAGCAGTTTCAGGGCGATCTGGACGAGCTTGGCGTCACGGAGCTGAGCAGGAGGATGAATCTGCATAAAAACAATGTATTCCGTCTTCTTGCGACACTGGAGTCCAGGAATTACATCCAGCAGAACAGCGCCACGGGAGATTACCGGCTGGGACTCAAGACCCTGGAGCTCGGTCAAATTTTCATAAAACAACAGTGGCTTTTGCGTCAGTCCCGGCCCGTTCTTGAGGCTTTGGTTAAGGAGTGCAACGAGACCTCATATATTTCCGTGTTTAAAGATCATCAGACCGTTTGCGTTGATACCGTCGAAACTGACCATGCCGTGAGGGTCTTTCAGAGGGTGGGTACTCGCCTTCCTGCTTATTGCACGGCGGCAGGGAAGATACTGTTGGCTTCCATGACCACCGGGGAGCTGGATAGTTACATCTCCGGTCGTGATCTGAAAAAATACACCCCCAACACCATAACCGACCGGGAGATGCTCAATCGTCACCTCTATGAAGTGGCGGATCAGGGCTTTGCCATGGACGATGAGGAACATGATAACGGTGTCCGAAGCATCAGTTCTCCCCTTCGGGATTATACCCGTAGGCTCATCGGAGCGGTGAGCATCTCAGCCCCTTCCAACCGTTTCTCTTATGAACGAATGGAGAAAGAGTTTATCCCGCTTATTAGAACGGCACAGGAGCGGATATGCGCAAAATTCGGGTATGGGAGGGAGTTTAGCCGGATGGCGATTGGTTGACAGCTGTCCCTTTGTCACGAACGGCTCTCCCGACTACTCCTCAAGACACGAACCGACTGTCTTGCCAGGTTTTTTGAGTAAGTTAAGCAGTTAAGTGCCCTCTCGTCCCTACCTTACTGGATGCCACTTCATTGACCAATCGCAACTCTAGGCGGCAACCGAGAGCATGTGCGTATTTTTCTAACGTCGCGATTGACGGTGAATGCTTTCCTCGTCCAGATTCGAGGCGGGCAATAGCCGATTGCGTTGTGCCGATGCGTTCTGCTACTTCGGCCTGAGTTACGCCTGCGGCAGCACGAGCCTTAAGAAACTCGTCAAGGAATCGGAACTCATCGCCCAATTGGTCATATTCCACTTGTACATCTGCCCTTTCTAGGGCACGAGCTTTAAGTTCTTTGTGAGTGAGCATTTTTGTACTCCTTCATTCTTCGCTGTGCGGTTTCAAATTCTCTTGTTGGTGTTTTGTCTGTCTTTTTTACGAATTGATGCAACATGACAATATTTCGGCCAACCAGCTATACAATAGAAAACTCGTGCAATTCCTTCCGCAGATTTCAGTCGCAATTCAAAAAGACCATTTACCATCGCTTTTGTGTGAGGCATACCCAGATCCGGACCATACACCTCCATTCTATCGGCATAGCGAAGATAGCGGCCTAGAAATCCAGCCGGCAGTGCTAGGATCTCTTCCTGAACTGAATCGCTGTAGTAGGTGATTGTCCAAGTCATGGCCACAATATAGCATATTTGCTATTTTCAGTCTATCCGTTTATTCGATAAGGCAAGGGGATATGGGATGATTTCACTCCCGTAGGAGAAACGCATGATTGCATGAACCCTCGGTCGCCCGTAACCACTCTCATCGTCCCTTTCATTGGCTTTTAATAGATCTGTCCCGGTCCCGGTCCCGGTCCCGCTCGGTCCCGCTATTATTCCGGCTCGCCAGCCCCGTCATCTTCCAGTCACCAGTTGAGAGTCGTCAACCGCCGGTAAACTTTCTTGTCATAAAATCGCTGAGATGAAAAATATATCTGTGGTCACTGCCAACACCATGGCAGTCACCTGTGAAATTATTTGCCCTGGCATGAATAAATGAAGGAGATGGCGTTTGCTACTGGCTGCGAATGTGTTCTAGGTGACTCCGGGGTGCAATCGGCAGTTTTTAGATTAATTCTAATGTTATGTATCATCGAATAGTGTATTCGCCGGTATACGTCAGAGTTCTTTCCCTGTATAATCTTGACCGATTTTAACCACTAACGACAGCATCACCGTGCGACTGAAGATAAACGAGTGAAGATGAAAGGCAAGGAAAAGCAAGGGTAAAGAGTGAAGGGTGAAAGGTGGTCCCTGAGCGTAGTCGAAGGGAAGTCGAAGGGCGGTGCCCTAAGCCTGTGGAAGGGTGGTCCCCGAGCGGAGTCGAGGGGTGAAATGGAACAACCGAAACGGGATTTGCCGGAGTGGTAGGGAAGGGATGATTGGGATGATGGCGATCAACATAGATAAGTTACATAAGTTGCCAGCGTCCCTTCGGTCCACAGATTCAAACCGGTCTACAACCTGAGGGCGGCAATTCCCCCGGCGAAGGGAGGAGAGAACTGGTGAAGATGTATTTGTATTGAAAGCCCTACCACTAGGTGATATGCTGACTTATGATTATCAAGACAAAAAAATTTGATCGATGGGCACGAAAAGCTGGATTGATAGATTCATTACTTTGCCATGCAGTAGAAGAGATGGTAAAGGGGCTCATCGATGCTGATCTTGGTGGTCGTGTCTACAAAAAACGAATCGCCCTTCCGGGGAAGGGGAAAAGCGGTAGCGTTCGGACGTTATTGGCAACTAACTGGAATGATAGATGGTTTTTTATGTTTGGATTTGAGAAGAATGACCGGGCTAATATTTCTACAAAAGAGCTTGAGGCTCTCCAGTTACTTGCAGATGATCTCCTTTCCCTGAAAGAGGACCAAATCCGTCAGGCAGTTGTTGATGGATCCTTTATTGAGGTTATCCATGAAAAAACAAACGAGTGATATTTTGGACGCTGTACACGAAACGGCATCAGATTTATGTCGTCTTGGCATTATTGACAAACGCTCAATGGATCGTTATGACGCCTTATGTATTCCACCTGTTCCTGACTATTCGCCAGATCAGATAAAACTGCTTCGGGAAAGATATCGAATTAGTCAATCGGTTATGGCATCCATACTGAATACGAGTTTGTCTACGATTCAAAAATGGGAGATTGGTGAAAAGCATCCAAGCGGGCCATCGCAAAAGCTGCTGAACATCCTTGACCGTAAGGGGATTGGGGCCATGGTTTGATGGGTCAAGGAGGGTAAACCCGGCTTTCGTTTGGTAAATATTCGCTTAACCGCATGGGGACTATAGCTGGAAGATATCTGAGGAGAATGAAGAAAGGGCTTGGTACGATGATTCAAAAGGGATGTGTTGCGATTGAGGATATCAGGTGACCACCCCGTTTTCATCAGGAGGTTG
>CAIYUY010000195.1 GCA_903929485.1 uncultured Desulfuromonadales bacterium | reverse complement strand
GGTCTCGTGCAGGACAATAGACTGTACTTTTCCAGCATCTGCTGGATGAAGTCGTTCAGCTCAGGTATTTTCGCCGATGTATCCAGTTCGTCGCCGGACATTTTTCGGACCAGGAGTTCATCAATGGCCGCGATACGTGTGACGGATAGCCCCGCGTCCGCCACCAGTTTCGCGAATTCCGTCGGCGGCGTACTCCCGTGCTTCTCGATCCAGAGGCAGGCCAGGAGCGGGCGCAACATGTAGAGATATTTTTTCAGTCTGACGACTTCACCCTTGAGAAATCCCCGATAGTTACCTTGGGCCATGTGCAGGTAGTGGTACATGCATCGTTCCGGTGAATAAGAGCTGGTCAGTATCTCCCTCAAGCGTCCCGCCAGATTGCCGGTATCCCGGTAGATGAGGGGAGAACCCAGCCACTCCAGCATGGGCGGGTTTGATTTGCTGAACAGACCGAGAGCCTTGCGGAGATCCCAGCCACTGACGTCCAGATCACCGGAGATGGGGCACTCGATCACATCCCGTCGTTCCCGGATGGAGAGATACCAGTTCGGCTTGTGAATATATATGAAGCGGACATCGTAATCGCTGTTCCGGGAGGCAAAGCCCCAGGCCCGGCTGCCGGATTCCACGGCATAAAGGATCCGAACCTCATGATCCTGCTCGATCCGGTCAAGATTTTCGAGAATGGCGTCAAACATTGTGTCGGTGATTATGGCCATGTTGTACTCCTTATTCAGCTCTCTTCCTCAAGGGTATACCGTTCCGCGATGATTTCGTCAGGGGAGTCAATCCTCAACAGAGCCGCCGTAACAGGAAGTTTGAACCGTCGGTGACCGGGGCTTCGGGGTTGAGAAAGAGCACGCCGTTCCTGGGTGTACACGGTCTTATTCATTCCGTTGCCCAAACTTTTCCAGATACGGCGGTATCCAGACATTATCCTGAAGCACTTCAAAAGAGTATCTGATTTTTGGACCACGATCATTTTGTGGCAAATGGCAATCTGTTAAAATAAGTCCAGTTGAATGCCCAGAATCTAGCAGAACCTATGACCCCAGAACCTACGGCTGATACCAGGACATAACCTCACTCGATCTCTTTTTATGAGTCATTCTTTATCCTTTTTGCTATACTGGGTCCAAAGGCATGGTGTAAGTCTCAGTGGTAGAGCGGAGGACGGTACGAATGGGTATGGTATGCCGTATACCTTTCATCGTTTCTCGTGTCGCGCGGTTCGACTCCCGTCATCATGCCGAAAGCGAACGACAACCTATCGCCGGAGAAGGTGCTTGCCCGCCCTAGGCTCCTACCGGCGGGGTGCTCGTAACGGGCAAGCGTTGCGAGCCGTTTACATGTTTTCTTGTCTTGATCCTGATTTACGATGGTGCTTCGCAACCGTTCCTGGAGCAAGCCATTTTGATCGCTCCATTGAGGTGTCTATTAACCTTGGGCCAGCACCCGCTGGTCAGCAACCGTTCCGACCCATTCTTTCCCTCGATCATCAGTCAAGATTACCGTGAAGGTGGAGGCGCCTATTGATGCACCATAGGTATCATTTTTTCGATAATCATGAATCCCGAAATTGATAGTGAGAATGGCGCTTGTTACCGCTGCCGGAGGCTTCAGGCGTTCAAGATTCCGCAGCAGGGTTGACCGACACTGTTCCGCAAGGGTCCGGTTGCGTCCAATATCAAATTCCTCCGGGGTAATGCGCAGAAAGAAGAGATCGACGGTAACTACTGAAATTCCAAATTGATGGGCCAACCAGGCATAGTGATAGGCCGAACAGGCAAACATGTGAGCGATACCGCCGGCAAAACCTTTCAGGTCGCGACGGCTTGATTTCCTTAACGTCGCATCAGTGCGATTGTCTTCTGTTCCCATGATAACTGAGTTCTCCCTTCTCCACGCAATCAAACAGTAAAATTCATTACAACTCCAATCAAAAGCGACAATTTCCTGAAGTACAAGACATAAGCCTAATCCCGTATTTTCAGGCTCGAACCGGACATCGACATCATAATAATCGCGGTAGTGTCGGCAAAAATCGCAACCCGGTAAACAATTTTCAGAACAGGTCTTCATTGAGTCAGATATCCGTGAGGTGAACTGTAATAGAATCTATTTTAGCTAATGGATCTTGCAGAAGGACTGTTGAGTCTTAACTCCTTGCATGTGCAGTAACACGTTGCCAAATCATAAAGAACAATGCGATAAACCACGGTGAGGCAAAGAGCAACCATCCCGCTACATCGTTGCCGCTGCTCAATAACATCAAGACGGCCAATATCCAAAAAAGCACCCATGCTGATAGCCAACCAAACAGCCCGGCAAACCCCCAAAAGAACATCACCAGAGGGACAATAACAACGATAATGCCGGCATCTATGTTCATGTTAGCCTGGAATGGTTGGTTGAGATAGGATTTCGTTCCAGAATTGTGCGATTTTGAACAGCTTACCGGCAACTTCCGTGTCAAAACTGAATATGCGGTCTCTCCTGGTGCTCAGATAAAGGCAGAGTACTTGAAAACCGCAATTTTCGCGATAACCAACACAAGACTGTAAGGCATGCTCTAGTAATAGTAGATCATAATCTTTTGCCCGTCTCCGGCTTGAATGGACATGCACTCGTGTCCAGCCAGGTTGGAGGTTGTAAAGTTCCTTATTGATACTGATCAGTTCGCCAGGATTATTTTCGTCGAAATTGACTATTGCCTCTCGCCCACGGTGAAACAATGCAATCTTTACTTCGAAGGGAATAAGCGGGGAATAACCGATATTCTCCAGTTCGACCATCACATCATCCAACATCAACAGGTGAAATTTCCGTAAATGCTCCAGGTTACGGAAATATCTTTTCAGTCGTTGTAACCGGCAGACATCTAATGGCCGCCCTGACGCAACGGATTGGGCTATTTTTGAAATATCGTCGGCAATACTCTTCATGGTTCTCTCCATTTACGCATTGGGGGGATTTCAAACCCCTCCACCTTTTTTTCTTTCCATAATCATTTATTTCACCTATCACTGCCATGGGGTTGGCAGTGACTTCGGATATTTTTTATTCCAGGAGGTTATATGACCGGAAAATTTGATGCTATGGTGACGATTCTCAACTGGCTGGAGAGCGGACGGACCGTTACGCCGCAAACGATCATGGATGAACTGAGTGTCAGCGCCCGGACTACCTACCGGTATCTGACCACGCTCCAGGAGGCGGGGTTCCCTCTTTTCTTCAACAAGGATCGGGGGAGCTACGCCTTTGCCGAGGGGTATGCCCTGCGCAAACCGCACCTGAATCTTCGGGAGAACCTGACCTTCTCCCTTGCCAAGGTATCCCTCAAGACCATGGGGGGCGGCATGGACAAAGAGTTGGCGAGCATCGAACGGAAGCTGGCGTCACCATTCCGGGAGCTGCCGCCGCATATCATCGTGGCCGCCGACGAATTCAGCGTGGATATCCGGGAGTGGTTCAGTATAACCGGTCCATTGCCCAGCGGCGGCGAGTGGCGTTTGTCTATACGGCGGCCAGTACCCGCGAGG
>CAIYUY010000194.1 GCA_903929485.1 uncultured Desulfuromonadales bacterium | reverse complement strand
TCTCCTTGCGCCGCTGGAATTAGGCTGGAAAGCCAGGACGCAAAAGGAGCTGAAGTTGATGGCGGAGTTGACGCCGCTGCTGCACAAACTTGCGCAGGGACACGAAATATCGGGGTTGGCGGCATATGAGGAATAAGGGAGAGGGGATTTTCTGTCATTGCGAGCGAAGCGAAGCAATCTCGAAACCGATAATATGCTGAAATAAAGGTAACTGCTCAGGTACTCGTCACTCCGGTCATCATAACTCCCCCTGTCCCCCTCTTGTCTCAAGAGGGGGACGTTCTCTGCCGCATTTCCTTAGTATGTCCCTCCCCTTGGGTTAAGGGGAGGACAGGAGGGGTTACGAAATTGGCATTCCATGAATGAGCTGAGTAGTTGCAAATAAAGGCGGATTGCTTCGTCACTTCGTTCCTCGCAATGACTCCTTGCCGCTGACGGTAAAAGCTACACTACACGCTAAGAAAAGATGGGTGATGTATGAAGTGCGAAAAGAGAAAAGTCGCCCAGGGGCGCGTGCCCAAGTTGCGATTCCCGGAGTTTCAGGGGGCGGGGGAGTGGGAGGAGAAGCGGCTGGGAAATTGTCTTCTTACTCACCCAGAATATGGTGTAAATGCTCCGGCTGTCCCATATTCAGAATCCTTGCCAACGTATCTTCGAATAACTGATATATCAGAAGATGGTATTTATAATGCCAATAAAAAAGTTTCCGTCGGTATTAACGTTACGAATGAAAACTATTTGGAAGATGGCGACATTGTCCTTGCAAGAACTGGTGCTAGTGTTGGTAAATCTTATCGTTATAAAATAGCCGACGGGCAATTGGTTTTTGCAGGTTTTCTTATACGAATAAGAACAGATGTCAGCAAGGCATCTTCAGTATTTATTCACTACTCACTCACATCTGATAAATATTGGAAGTGGATCAATATGACTTCAGCGCGGAGTGGGCAGCCGGGTATAAACAGCAATGAATACGCGTCGTTCCCAATACTGCTTTCGCATATGCAAGAACAGCAAAAAATAGCCGACTGTCTTTCATCCCTCGACGAACTCATCACCTTGCACACCCAAAAACTCGACTCGCTCAAAACGCATAAAAAAGGAGTGATGCAGCAGCTTTTCCCGGCGGAAGGCGAAACCGTGCCCAAGCTGCGGTTCCCGGAGTTTCGGGGGGCAGGGGAGTGGGAAGAACGAAAACTGGAATATCTGGCTAAAAGAGGGTCTGGTCACACCCCAAGCAAATCTTATGCAGAGTATTACAATGGCGGCATAAAGTGGGTTTCGCTAGCCGACACGAATAGACTGGATAATGGGCTCATTCTAGATACAACAAAACAAATCTCTGAACTTGGAATTAAGAATTCATCAGCAGTCCTGCATCCACTCGGGACCGTCATACTTAGTCGGGATGCTGGAGTTGGAAAAAGTGCAGTAATCGGTTGCCCTATGGCAGTAAGCCAGCACTTCATTGCATGGGTTTGCCATCCGAGCCAACTTCATAATTGGTTCCTGTATTACGTTCTGCAAAACAACAAACCCTTGTTCGAGAGGGTGGCTATGGGAAGCACTATCAAGACCATTGGGCTTCCATTTTTTGTGGAAATGCTCATAGTAATACCCTCCCTCCCCGAGCAACAAAAAGTAGCCGACTGCCTTTCATCCCTGGACGAACTCATCGCCGCCCAAACCCAAAAACTCGCCACGCTCAAAACCCATAAAAAAGGTCTGATGCAGCAGCTTTTCCCGTCGGCCGACGAGGTGAATACATGAGCACTTTAGTGCTGCCGCCAACGTTGCTGGATGCGCTGCGCGGCCTGATTATTCAGGCGCGACAGCAGGCTTTACGCAGTGTCGATACGATTCAGGTGCAAACCTATTGGCATATCGGCAGGCATATCGTTGAGTTTGAACAAGGAGGACAAGCACGCGCCGCTTATGGCAAACAGTTGTTGCCGCAACTCGGTGATGCTCTGACGCGGGAATTCGGCAAGGGGTTTGATGCCACGAACTTGCGGCACATGCGGAGCTTTTATCTCTCTTTTCCAAAATGCGACGCACTGCGTCGCGAATTGAGCTGGACCCATTACCGTCTGCTGCTGCGGGTGGATACGCCGGTAGCCCGATCATGGTACATGCACGAAGCGGCGGAACAAAACTGGAGCACCCGCGCACTGGAACGGCAAATAGGTACGCTCTATTATGAACGCCTGTTATCCAGCCGTGGCAAGGATGACAATCCGACGGTGGGGATTTTGCTCTGCGGCAGCAAAGATCAATCTGTCGTTCGTTACTCAGTTCTCAACGAAAGCGAGCAGCTATTCGCCGGTAAATACCGTTTGGTGCTACCCAGTGAAGAGGAGTTAGGTGATTCGCGACAAAAAATGTACCGTAACATGGACGGCGTTGATTTTCCGTTCATGGTTCGACAGGCTCACCACGAACGGAAAACAGACGATTATTAAACCTGAATCCGTTCGCCCTGAGCTTGTCGAAGGGTGAACGGAATTTTGCCGGGTATGTACTTTGCCGCGAATCACCTTACGTCAGGAAATCGAACGTGACCGCCAAGTATTGGAAGCCCGTTGGAGCAACGAGGACGATTAATTCAAAACAGAGCACAAACGAGCCAACCATGATGCACTCGCAAATTCTGTCATTGCGAGCGAAGCGAAGCAATCTAGAAACTGGCAACATGCTGAAATAAAACGGATTGTTTCGTCACTTCGTTCCTCGCAAAGACTTTGAACGGACTTTTTGCGAGGGCGTCAACTTTGTGGGGAGTTGTCTTGCCACCGTCGAGAACCTTACCCCCCCCAACCCCCCCGACCCCCTCCTTGGCTAAGGATGGGGTCGGGGGGGTAGTTCGATAGAGTGCCGGATTATACGAGAATGTACCACTCGTCTGTCATCCTGAGCAAGGCGAAGGATCTGCTTTTTGTTTTTTGGGCAGTAAACTCTTCAGCAGATCCTTGCTTCGCTCAGGATGACAAGCAAAGAACAGAATGACAACCCACAGTTCCAATCGCACCTAACGCACTACCGTACAACAGGGAGAAAACAGGCGTAACCATGACCGACCAAGACCAACGAAAACTGGGCGACACCCTCTGGGCCATCGCCGATCAATTACGCGGCGCCATGAATGCGGATGACTTCCGTGACTACATGCTCTCCTTTCTCTTCCTGCGCTATCTGTCGGATAACTACGAAGCCGCGGCCAGGAGGGAATTGGGACCGGATTACCCGGATAACTCGGAAGAGCCGAACAGTCCGCCCCTGCGCCTCTGGTACGAGGGCAACCTTGCCGACATCGTGGAGTTCGAGAAGCAGATGCGGCGCAAGGTGCATTACGTCATCAAACCGGAACACCTCTGGAGCAGCATGGCCGAGATGGCCCGCACCCAGGATGACGAATTGCTGCACACCCTGGAAAAAGGGTTCAACTATATTGAGAATGAATCCTTTGAGAGCACCTTTCAGGGGCTGTTCTCGGAGATCAATCTGTCGTCCGATAAACTCGGCAAGAGCTACTCCGAACGCAACGCCAAACTCTGCACCATTATCACCAAGATCGCCGAAGGGATCGCCAAATTTTCCACCTCAAGCGATATTCTGGGTGACGCCTATGAATACCTGATCGGGCAGTTCGCGGCGGGTTCCGGTAAAAAAGCCGGCGAATTCTACACACCCCAGCAGATTTCCAGCATTTTGTCCGAAATCGTCACCCTGGACAGCCAGGAACCGGCCACGGGCAAGAAGAAGCGCCTGGACAAAGTCCTGGATTTTACCTGCGGCTCCGGTTCTCTCCTGCTCAATGTCCGGCAGCAGCTTGGGCAACATGGCATCGGCAAGATTTACGGCCAGGAAAACAACATCACCACCTACAACTTGGCGCGCATGAACATGTTGCTTCATGGGGTCAAGGATTCGGAATTTGAAATACACCACGGAGATTCGCTGCTCAACGACTGGGAGATCCTCAAGGAGGTAAACCCGGCTAAAAAGTTGCATTTTGACGCGGTGGTGGCCAATCCCCCTTTCAGTTTTCGCTGGGAACCCACTCAGGCCATGGGGGAGGATTTCCGTTTTAAGAATTACGGGCTGGCCCCCAAGTCGGCGGCGGACTTCGCTTTCCTGTTGCACGGATTTCATTATCTGGGCAAGGAAGGGACCATGGCTATCATCCTCCCCCATGGAGTGTTATTCAGGGGGGGTGTCGAGGAGCGCATCCGACGCAAGCTTTTGCTGGACGGCAACATCGACACGGTGATCGGCCTTCCCGCCAATCTGTTTTTCTCCACCGGCATCCCGGTCTGTATCCTGGTCCTCAAAAAGTGCAAGAAGCCCGACGATGTCCTCATCATCAACGCCGGCGAATACTTTGAGAAAGGCAAACGTCAAAACCGCCTGTTGCCGGAGCACATAGGCAAAATCGTTGCAACGTATCAGTTCCGCAGGGAAGAGGAGCGCTATTCCCGGCGCGTGACCATGGAGGAAATCGCGACCAACGATTTCAATCTGAATATCTCTCGCTACATCAGCACCGCTAAAACGGAAGTAGAAATAGAGCTGCAGGCGGTGCATGGGGAATTAGTCGACGTGGAACGCAAAATCAATGAAGCGACGATAAAGCATAACAAGTTCCTTGAGGAGCTTGGGTTGCCTCCCTTGCCGCGAGCATAATTTTCAGAGTCGGAGGGGACGCGGGCAACTCATGCAACTTACTAATGTTATAACCATCGATAGCAACAGGAGCAGGCCGCACGTTGATAGCCTCAAAGGAACAGGCAAGGTAAAAAATTTGAAAGAACTCCGGGTGCAACACAAAGGTAGACCGTACCGCGTATTTTTTGCCTTTGATCCTCTCCGCCAGGCGGTGATGTTATGTGGCGGAGATAAAACCGGCAATAAACATTTTTACGAAACCATGAACCCTATTGCAGAGTGTGAATTTCTGAGCTATCTACAGGAACTGGAGTGAGTTATGGCAAAGCAACTGTCAGAACTAATAAAAAAAGTCGATCCGACCGTGGTGGCGGCAGCGCGGACTCAGGCGGATCAGGGGATTTTTGAACTTCGCCTTGCTCAATTACGTCAAACGGTTGAGATGTCGCAACATGACCTGGCGGCTGCACTTGGAATATCGCAACCCTCCGTCGCTAATTTGGAAAAACGCGGCCACGAAGTCAAAATCTCTCCTGATTGCTACTAATCTGCGGCTGAAAACCGTTCATCCTTCGACAGGCTCAGGACGAACGGTTTTCAGCTCTGCAACTGGCCGATTTTCCGTTCATGGTGAGCTTGTCGAACCATAAGCCGCAGATGAGTAGCAATC
>CAIYUY010000193.1 GCA_903929485.1 uncultured Desulfuromonadales bacterium | reverse complement strand
TATCGATTTTCCGTTCATGGTTCGACAGGCTCACCACGAACGGAAAATAAGGCGGTTATTAAACCTGAATCCGTTCGCCCTGAGCTTGTCGAAGGGTGAACGGGTTTCTGTCGGGTATGTTCTTTGTCGCGAATCACCTTACGACCGGAGATATTCCCCGATCTTCTCCGCCAGGGTTCGGTAGACCCGACGGCACTCTTCTTCCTCTTTTTCCAGGAGCGTGACCCGAAACCCCTGAAGCGGAGTGGAAAAGGAAGAAAGAGGGACGATGCAGATTCCCGTGGCGGCAAGGAGGTAATAGACAAACCGCTTGTCCGGAGAGACTCCGGGAGCGTTCACCAGCTTTTCCACCAGATCCCTCACCTCGGGGTTGACGATGGTCAGGGACTGCTCCCCTGTCAAAAGCCCCTCCTGGAAGGCCACCGCCATGTAGAAGGCGCCGTTGGTCCGGTTCACCATCAGCCCCGGCACTTGGCGGAGAAAATCGTAGGTAATGTTGCTCATTTTCTCGTAGCAGGCGGAGCGTTGCGCCAGATACGCGGGGTACTCCGGGTGTCCCATGATGGCGGGAATGCAGCGCTGAGGCAAGGTGGTGGAGCAGACCTCGTTCATCTTGAGAGTGAGGATGGAGGTGATGTACTTGTCGAAATTATCGTCCTTGCCGGAATTGTAGACCTCAATCCAGCCGCAACGGGAACCGGGCCAAGGGAACTCCTTGGAGATCCCTCTCAGGGAGATGGCCGGAACGTCGCCGATGACGTCGGAGATGGGAACCGTGCTCTGACCATTATAGACGATATTGATGTAGACCTCGTCGGCGATGATGAAGAGGTCATATTTTTTGGCGATGGCGACGATCTTCTCCAGAGTCTCCCTGGAATAAACCATTCCCGTGGGGTTGTCGGGATTGATGAGCATGATCCCCGAGACATTCCGATTGTACTTGATATGATTTTCCAGGTCTTCCAGGTCCGGAGCCCAGCCGTCCTCGGGCTTGAGGCGGTAATGCACCGGCACGGCATGGATATGCCTCGCCTCCCCCAGGGTATGAGTCGTGTAGGAAGGGGTCGGCATGATCACCCGTGACTCCGGGTGAAGACAGCCGTAGACCTTGGCGATGGCGTCCCCCAGACCGTTGAAGAAGATGATGTCGTCGGGAGTGATCCGAGCGCCGCCGCGACGGTTGGTCTGGTCGCAGATGAACTCCCTGGTGGCAAGAACCCCGCGGGTATGGCAATACCCCCAGGAATCATTGTTCATCACCTCGCCGGCCACGATCTCCTTCATCCAGAGGGGGATCTGCTCCCCCTTGACGATGGGATCGCCGATGTTTTCCCAGTTGATCTTCACCCCATGCTTCTGGAGCCGTTCCGCAACATTGACGATGTTGCGAATCTCATAGGTAAGCTCGCCGGCCCCCGGCACAACGACGTTGTTTCTCATGCTGCTCTCCTGATCTCTTCTGTTTGTATGGTTTTTATTTATCCGGAAGCAGAGTTCAGCCCCCCGATTACTCGAACGACAACACCAACCGCTTCCCGAACATGGAGGCGACGCGCTCCAGTTGGCGGATATTGGTCGCATGACGAGGATTTTCCAGCCGTTGCGCAGCCGCCCATGAGGTGTGCAGCGTCCGGGCGATATCCGAAAGTGGACGGGCTTGACGGGAAAAACGTACCAGGATAGCCGCCTGGCAGGTGGGGGATGGATAGATCATCATCCCTTCCTGATAAAGCGGTTCGGGAATGGGTTCCCCTTCCGCCATGCGGCCATCCAGAGTAAGAGTCAACACCTCCGAGGCATTATATATCGCTTCTTCCTCGGTATCCCCTTCGGTTATGGCTTCGGGAAGATCAGGAAACGTAACCGTGAACCCACCGTCGGGTTGAGGTTCAAGTCTGGCGTAATAGGCTATTTTCATTTCAACTTCACCCCGCTTTGTCGTTCGATAGAGGCAAGCGTTCCCGGTTTCAGATCCTTTGCACCGTGAAGCGGCACTGAAACCTTCACGGACCCGTTACCAAAACGGCAGTGGCTCCCCTCGATGCGCAGCAGCTCGAAACCTGAAGCTTTAAGTCTTTTGACAACCTCTTTCCCGTTCTTGGAAGCAATGTATCAGTTTTGATATACTGATTCAATAAGAAAAACCGCGTAAGAATCATGACAACGTTTTCACCGACAAGCGTGGAATGAGGAGGTAGGGAGGGGTTACAGGGACGCTACCCCGGCAGCTGGTAGTAATAGGTCTGGTGATATTTCTTGGAGACGAAACGGGTGGTTACCCCGGTGAGAGACTCGGTGGAGCCGATGATAAGGCAGCCGTCCGGCTCCAGGGCGTTTTCCAGCCGGCGAAACAGCTGCGTTTTGGTCTCTCCGGAAAAATAGATGGCCACGTTCCGACAGAAGATTACGTCGAACTTCCCCAGCCGGGAAAAATCCTCCAGCAGGTTCAGCTTCTGATAACTGACCATGGCCCGGATCTCGTCACGAATCTTCCAGGAATCCAGATCACGACTGAAATACCGCTGCAGCTTCTCCCTGGGGAGCCCCCGCTCAATCTCGATGGAGTTGTATTTGCCCAAGCTCGCCTTGGCAATGGCCGCATCGGAGATATCCGTGGCAAGAAGCCTGGTGGAGAATCTCCCCGTGGTCGGCATCTGCTCCTTGAGAATCATGGCGATACTGTAGATCTCCTGCCCGGTGGAGCAGGCGGCGCTCCATACCCGCAGCGTTGACGGAATCCGCTTCTGGCGGGTCCTGGCATCGATGAAATCGGGAAGAATCTTGTGCTGCAACAGTTCGTAGGGGGCGTTGTCCCGGAAGAAGAGGGTCTCCCCCGTGGTGATGGCGTCTATGATCTTCTTCTGGATGCTCCGGCTCAGGTCAGCCACGGAGCGGCTATGAAGCTCTCGAAAAGAGGTGAGCCCCAGTTCACGGACGAGCCTGCTCAGTCGCGTCTCGATGAGATACGCCTTGGACCGGTCCAGATTTATACCGGAGATGGACTCGATATGACGAGCCAGTTGGGAAAATTCGTCGGGAGAGAGGGTTATCATGCCGCGCCGAGACTCTTCATAATTTCTCCGGCAATCCGCTCCAGGGGAACGATGAAGTCCACCACCCCTGCGTCAACCGCCGCCTTGGGCATGCCGTAAACCACACAGGTCGCCTCGTTCTGGGCAATGACCAGAGCGCCATTACGTTTCATGAGTTTCAGGCCGACGACACCGTCATTCCCCATGCCGGTCATGATGACACCGGTGGCGCGCCCCAGGTAATGATGAGCTATGGAGCGAAACAGGTGATCAACCGACGGCCGACAGTTATTTTCCGGGGGATCGTCGGTAATCCTGATGACCTTGCCGGTGCCGTCCGTGGCCAGGGCGACTCTCATCTGCTTACCCCCTGGAGCGATGTAGGCGGTATTGGCGACCACCGATTCTCCGTTTTCCGCCTCCTTGACCCGGAAGGCGCACCGAGAGTTCAGATTGTTCGCCAGGGAGGCGGTAAAAAATGCCGGCATATGCTGGACCACAAAGAGAGGAACGCCCAGATTGGCGGGAAGAGCGATCAGAACGTCGGTAAGCGCCCTGGGACCCCCGGTGGAAATGCCGATGGCCACCACCTCGGACCGTTTGCCCGTGGGGGCCGGGAAAGATGGTGAAGAGAGCGTCGGCGCCGCCAGGGGAGCCCTGGGACGGAACAACGGCGGCGGCGCCGGTTTTCCCCTCAGTACTCCACGGATATCCTTTTGCTGCGTGTACGCCCTGAAAATCGGTTCCAGGGATTTCCTGATGGTGATGGTGTTCTCCGCCGGAGTGAACCCCTCGGGTTTGGCGATGTAATCGAAGGCGCCCAGCTCCAGCCCCTTCATGGTAAGATCGCCGCCACGCACCGTCAAGCAGCTCAGGAGGACGACCCCCACGACGATTCCCTCGTTTTTGATCGCCTCCAGCAGTTCCAGACCGTTCATCTCAGGCATTTCCAGGTCAAGAGTCAGCATGTCCGGCTTCAGGCTCTTGATCCGGGATAGGGCGATCCTGCCATTGGCGGCGGTCCCCACGATCTCCACATTGGGTATCCCGGATATGGCATCGGTAATAGTCTTTCGGAACAGAATGGAATCGTCAACAACCAAAACGCGTAGCGCCATGCAGGATACCTTTCAGATCAGTCGATAGCCAGGACGGCGTCCACGGCAAGAAGCCCCACCAGACCACCCTGGAACCGGTAGACAGTGTCGAAAAAATCGCTCTGGTTTGCTTTCATGTTGGCCGGAGGAGGAGTGAGCTCCTGGGGATCTATCCGGATCACGTCGGCGATCCGATCCACCATGAGTCCCACGGACTCACCACCGTCATCCAGGATGATGATCCTCCCCTCGTCTCCCTGTCGGGACGATTCCAGCGACAGCCGGGTTCCCAGGTCGATGACGGTTACGATCCTCCCCCGCAGGTTCAGAATGCCGATGATATGCCCGGGAGCATTGGGCACATCGGTGATGACGCCGACCTTGATGATTTCCTGAATCTTCTCGGTGGGGATACCCAGAAGCCTCTCCCCCACGTAAAAGGTAACCACCAGCAGAAGATCATCATGCTCTTCATGTTGTTCCATGCTTTCAGTTCTCCTCTTCCCTTATCACCTACAGTCGGAATTTTCCGGCCATGGCCTTGAGTTGCTCCGCCAACCGGGCCAGCTCTTCAGAACTCATCAGTACCTGGGCGCTGCTGGAGGAGATTTCTCCGGCGGTATGATTGACCTCGGTGACGTCGTGAGCGATGGCCTCGGAAACCTGCGAGGTCTGAGAGACGTTGTCGTTCACCTCGTTGATACCGTAGGCTGCCTGGGCGATATTGGTGGCGATCTCACGCGTCACCACCGACTGCTGCTCGATGGCCACCGCACTGTTATTGATCATCTCGCTCACCTCCTGAATCACCTGGGAGATTTTCCCGATATCCTCCACGGTCTCCCTGGTGGAGACCTGGATGTTCTCGATCTTCTCGCGGATCCCCTCGGTAGCGGCGGCGGTCTGCTGGGCCAGCTCCTTGATCTCGCTGGCCACCACCGTGAACCCTTTTCCCGCCGCGCCGGCCCGAGCCGCTTCGATGGTGGCATTCAGGGCCAGAAGGTTGGTCTGAGCCGAGATGGCGGCGATGGTCTCGGTGACCTTGCCGATCTCACGGGCAGCCTTCCCCAAGTCGACGACCTGCCGGGTGATCTCCGTGGCCTGCATCACCGCCTGACCGGTAATTGAGCGCGCCTTGTCCGAATTTCTGGCCACCTCTCCGATGGTGGAGGTCATCTCCTCGGTGGCGGCGGCGACGCTCCGCACGTTGGTTGTGGCGTGGTCCATGGCCTGGGAAACAGAAGCCATGCTGGCGCTCATCTCCTCCGCCGCAGTGGCCACGGAATGGGCTCTGATGGATGAGTGCTCGGCGCTGGAGGTCATCTGGCGAGAGATTACCGTCAGCTGAGTGGCCGACGATGAGAGCGCCTGGACGCCGTCGGTCATATCCCTAAACATCCTCCGGAGATTGCCGACCATCACCTTCATCTCCCCAAGAACGCTCCCCTTGAACCTCTCCTCCAGCTCCACCTCAATGGTAAGATCTCCCCGGGAAACGGCTTGGGCGATCTCCCGCACATAGTTCGGTTCCCCTCCCAGATCGTTCAGGAGCCCCCGGTAAATGATCCCGGATATGAAGAGGAGCGCAGCCAGACCAGCCAGGGCGATGACGGAATTTATCACGGCGATATTTCCGCGCACCCTGTTGAAGGTAAGATCATCTTCCCTGGCTTCGCCGGCAAGGGATGCCTTGAACTTGCCCAGAGGTGTGGCGATCGCCTCTGTTATCTTGTCAATCTCTCCATCCAGCTCCCTGATCTCCGGCGTCACCTTGTCAGTGCTCTTGAGAAGCGGCAGCATCTTCCCTTCAAAGTGCGCAATCAGCTCCCCCAGCGCCCGATCTGCTCCCGCGGTCCACTGCTTTTCTTCCGGGGTATCCGCCGCCTTCACCGCCAGGGCCATGGCCAGGAGGGCTTCTTCCTTTGCCTTCGGCCAGTCCCGGGCTGTTTTATCCGGATTACGATTGATAATAGCGTCGGCGATCACCTCGTAGAGGCTGGAGCCGATATGCTCGGCAACTACGGCATCCGCGGCCTGCTGGGAACGGATAGCGCTGCGACCGTGCAGCTGCCCCAGTTTCATAGTCCCCAGATTGCTCCCTACAGCCAGAATCAGGATGATTCCAACCGCCGTCGCCACATGCATGAACAACTTCGTTTTAACTTTCACGGTAATGCCCCCATCCACTTATATCTTGAACCGCTTCGCCGTAACCCCCAGCTGTTCCGCCAGCCGGGCCAGCTCGCCGGAACTCATCATCACTTGGGCGCTACTGGTGGCGATCTCTCCGGCGGCCTGGTTCGCCTCGGTGATCTCGTGGGCAATGGATTCGGATACCCGCGAGGTCTGGGCCACGTTGTCGTTCACCTCGTGAATCCCGTAGGCAGCCTGGGCGATGTTGGTGGCGATATCCTTGGTCACCACCGACTGCTCCTCGATGGCCACCGCCGTGGCGGTGATCATCTCGCTCACCTCTTGAATCACCCCGGAGATCCTCTCGATATCTTCCACCGTTCCCCTGGTGGAGGCCTGGATATTCTCGATCTTTTCGCGAATTCCCTCGGTGGCGATGGCGGTCTGCTGGGCCAGCTCCTTGATCTCGCTGGCCACCACCGTGAACCCCTTCCCCGCGGCGCCGGCCCGAGCCGCCTCGATGGTGGCGTTCAGGGCCAGAAGGTTGGTCTGAGCCGAGATGGCTGCGATGGTCTCGGTGACCTTGCCGATTTCCCGCGCGGCCCTTCCCAGATCCACAACCTGCCGGGTAATCTCGCCTGCCTGAATCACGGCTTGGCCGGTGATGACCCGCGCCTTGTCCGAGCTCCTGGCCACCTCGCTGATGGTGGAGGTCATCTCCTCGGTGGCCGCCGCCACGCTGCCGATATTGCTGGTGGCGTGATCCATGGCCCCCGCCACCGATGCCATGCTGGCGCTCATCTCCTCCGCCGCCGTGGCCACCGAATGGGCGCGAGCCGAAGAGTGCTCGGCGCTGGAAGTCATCTGTTGGGAGATGGTGGAAAGTTCCGTGGCCGAGGATGAGAGTGTTTGCACCCCGGCGGTCATTTCGCCGAACATCTGCCTCAGGTTGCTCCCCATCCGGTTCAGCGCCGCGGCCAGATCCCCCAGCTCATCATTCTGCTGAAGGTCAAGGGTCTGAGTCAGATCTCCTCCCGCCATCCGGTTAACAAACTTCACCCCCTGATTAATGGGTCGGGTGATGCTCAACGTGGTGGCGATCCCCAGGGCGATGGAGAGGAACATGGCCAGCAATCCGGCCACGAGGAGTTCTGTCCTCGTGGTTCCTATGTAGCTCGCCGCCTCCTGGAAGCGGACTATGAACCGTTTGTGCTGGTAAAGGGAAAGCTCTTCAATACTCTTCAGCACCTCATCCCGGGCGCTCTTGACCCCTTCGTAATAACGCACGGCCGCTTTATCCTGCTTACCGGCCAGAGCCAGCTCCAGAACCAGGTTATTCCCGTCCCGCGCCTGACTGATCTTCCCCTGCAGGGTGACGATCAGCTTCTTCCCCTCATCGAAACTCTCCAACTTCTCCAGCTCATCCATGGCCTTCTTGTACTCGGCGCGCTTGGAGTCAATCCTTCTCTTGTTCTCGCCAACCTGCCTGGGGTCGGGATTGCTCAGCATCTCCACCATATCCAGATAAACATTGTCGATAGCACTGGAGATGATGGAGGTCAGTTCCGCCTTACGGCTGACAACCTGGACGATCTGCTCCACCGTAGCCCCGATCATGGTGACGTTGTAGATCCCGATGCAGAGAATGATCGCGATGAGGAGCATCTGGCTGCCGAAGCCGAGCCCCAGCCGGCGACCTATTTTCATGTTGTTAAAAAATGACACGATTCCCTCCATGATATGCCGTCATTTATGACCGATAACAATGAATCTTTTCAATTTCACTCCGGCGGATAAAGATCGGCAATGGCCTCCACCAGTTCGTCCCGGTCCAGCTTGACCAAATACCGAGTCACCCCGGCATCGTTCCCTTGGGCCACATTTTCTTCACCCGCCAGCGATGAGAGGGTGATTACCGGCAACTCCCGGAAGCGGCTCTCCCCCCGGATCTTCCTGGTCAGCTCCAGTCCGTCCAGGTTGGGCATCTCGATGTCGGAGACCACCAGCCTGATGCTCTCGGCATGTTCGTTAAGAGCCTCCCAGGCAAGGGCGCCGTCCACACAGGCAACCACCGTGTACCCCTGTTCCTCGATGATCCTCCTTACCTGCTCCCGGAAAAAGTCGGAATCTTCGGCCAAAAGGATCGTGGGCGCCCCTCCGCCACGATGGCGGCTGATCGTCGGAGAGTAACTCGCCATCGTCTCCTGGGGCTCCGACTCGAACCATTCCGGGTGCCAGGAGGTCACCGCCGCCACGATATCCACGATGAGAACGGTCTGTCCCTGGATGATGACCGAGCCGACGATCCCCTGCTGCCGCAGGGTCTCACCGTCGATGGCGGTGGTGCAGTCGATGGAATCCACTGGAGTATTTGCCGCCAAGCCGAACTCCCGGCCGGCAAAGGCAAAGACGATGACCACCAGGTCCCGCTCCTCGTCAAGGGAGCCGGCGGATGTTATGTCCCCCACCTCCATGAGCGGCATGACCTGGCCATGGTACTGCATGACCCGTCTCCCCCCCACATATTCAACTGCCTGGGCCGAGATCTTCTCCACCCGTTCCACCAGCTCCAGCGGGACGGCGAGTTGCTGGCCGCCGTTATAAAAGGTGAGGAGCGCCCGGTTCTCGCCGGAGAGTTCCCGTTGAGGCTCCTGATACTTCAGCTCGGAACGGGCTGCCCCGGAAATGGTGGCGATGCCGCTGGAGTGAGCCAGACCGGAGGCGTCCAGGATCAGCGCCACCTGGCCGTCTCCCATGATGGTGGCCCCGGCGTACTCCTTCAGGTGCCGCACATGGCGCCCCAGCGGCTTAACCACGATCTCCTCGGAGTCGTGAAGCTGCTGCACCGCCATGCCGTACTGCATGATGCCGTTGGTGACGATGACCAGATTAAGATCTCCTTCCGTGTCGGCGGCGGAGATCCCCAGGGCTTCCTTCAAATGGATGATGGGAATGATCTCCCCCCGAAGAAGCAGTACCTCCGCGTCCCCCACCCGTTGAATCCGGTCTCGGATCTGCGCCTCGCCGATCCGGATGGTTTCAACGACACTGACCTGAGGAATGGCGTAACGCCGGCAGCAGGTTTCCACGAAAAGACAGGGAATGATGGCCAGGGTGAGAGGGAGTTTGATCTGGAAAAGAGAGCCCCTCCCATCCTCCGATTCGATGTCGATGAGGCCATTGAGTTTCTCTATATTGGTCTTCACCACATCCATCCCCACACCGCGGCCGGAGATGTCGGTAATCTGGTCGGCGGTGGAGAAGCCTGGCATCATGATCAGAAAACGCCTGTCCTTGTCCGACATGAGCCGGAGCTGCTCCGCGGTAATGAGCCCCTTGGCCAGGGCCGAGCGGGAGACCTTGTCCGGATTGATTCCCCTGCCGTCATCGCTGATTTCGATGATTACCTGACCAGCTTCATGATAGGCGTGCAGCCGTACCGTGCCGCCGCCGGACTTTCCGGCGCGGCGGCGCTCCGCCGGATTCTCGATACCGTGGTCCACGGCGTTGCGCACCAGGTGCGTAAGCGGATCGCTCAACCCCTCGATGATGGTTTTGTCCAGTTCCACCTCTTTACCGGAGATGACCAGGTTGATCTCTTTACCCAGCTCCCGGGAAAGATCACGCACCACCCGGGTAAACTTGTTGAAGATCGTCCCGATGGGCTGCATCCGGGTCAGCATGATGGTTTCCTGCAGCTCGGAAGTGACACTGTTGATTCGGTGGCCGGCTGCCTTGAGGCCGGCCTGATCACCCCGCAGGATCGCCTGCAGAAGCTGATTACGGCTTAAAACCAGCTCTCCCGCCAGATTCATGAGTACGTCCAGCAGAGAGACATTGATTCTCAGTGTGGATTCAGGGAGCAGAGTCGCCGCCCCACCGCTTTCCTGGGGGGCGGCGGCGGTTGAAACGCCACCCTGCCGGACAGGGTCGCTACCGGCCGGAGGAGAAGAGAACGCCGGAGAAGGAGAAAAGTTCGGTTCAGCAGGGGAGTATGACTGGAGGTGGGGGGGCGGAGGATCTGCTACCGGCAGCACCGACTCATCCAGAGGGATAATCTTGTCCTGGCAGATGTTCAGCGCGGCGGCCAGCTCCTGGCTGTTGAGGTTGCTGACCATGAGGACAAAGAACGGGAGAACCTCGCCGGGCTCCTCATCCAACGTCCCCGTGAGGTCCAACGCCACCAAGCCATCCAGCACAACGCCGCAATGGTCCAGCATCCCGATGAAGTCCGGCAGGGTCACTCCCGGCCGGGGGACGTCGCTCATCAGATCCAGCGCCAGAAGGTAGGGGGTCCCCCCGCCGCTGGTGGCCCGCTCCAGCTCGGGACGGGAGATCCGGATCACGCTGTCGCTGGCCGGCAACGGGATAACCAGTTCCCCCTGCTCCGGTTGCTCCGGCGGCATATCCGCTTGCGCCGGAGAAACACCCCCTCCTCCCGCCAACGCGGCCAAATCCGCCACAACGCCGCTGATATCCGCGCGATTGCTTTCCTGATAGTTGTTGATCATATCCCGGAGCTTGTCGAAGGAGAGCAGCAGCAGCGTGACGACTTCCCGGGAAGGAACCAGGGCGCGGTTACGGATCATATCCAGGATATTCTCCAACCCGTGGGACAGTTCCTTGATGGTGGTCAGGTTGAGAAACCCTGCCCCCCCCTTGATGGAATGGGCCGCGCGGAACACCTTGTTGACCAGCTCCCGGTTTATCTCAGCCCCCTGCTCCTCGATGGTCAGGAGATCGGTTTCGATGTCCGCCAAGTGCTCGCGAGATTCTTCGATATACCCCAGGATGATTTCATCGTCCAGAATATCCATCCGGTACTCCTTATTCCGCCGTACTCGTGGAAACGTGCCGCGACAACCCGATCCTGGCCAGGAGGGTCTCCAGTTCCGGGGAGGCGTTGATGATCGAAAGCGCGCCCTGTTCCCGTGTCAGGGAATTATGGGCGGCGCAGAGGAGAGTGAGGCCAACAGCGTCAATGGATCGAACCTGGGCCAGATCCATGATGATCTCCCGGCGCCCTCCCGCCACAAGTTTGTTCAGCTCCCGGCGGAGGTCGGCGGCCGTTGCTTCATCCAGCTCCCCTTCAGGCTTTACCACGACCGGTACATCTTCTGTCTGCACGGTAGACATGGGTATCTCCATAACGTTACAATCCGATCTGATTTAATCCCCTGCGTAGGGACACCAGATCTTTCGTCCCTACAACGATGCGTCACTCCAGCTCTTCCTAGGGGGTGCGGTGCAGCTTGACGGTAAAAGTGCTCCCCTTGCCAAGCTCGCTTGCCACCAGAAGCTCGCCATTATGGTTTTTTACAATTTCATAAGAGACGCTGAGCCCCAGACCGGTCCCCTTCCCCACGTCCTTGGTGGTGAAGAACGGTTCAAAAAGCCGTCCCCGTATTTCCGGTGGGATACCTCCCCCGGTGTCGCCCACCGAGGCATAGACAAACTCCTCGTCGTGCCAGCAGCGGAGCGTGATTTCTCCCGGCGGCGAGATGGCTTGGCCGGCATTGATCAGCAGGTTCAGAAAGACCTGATTCATCTGACCGGGGTTGCAGAGCACCTCCGGCACGGGAGCGTACTCCTTCAGAACGGTCGCCACATATTTCAGTTCGTTAAGGCAAATATTCAAGGCGCTATCCATGCAGACGGAAAGCGCTATGGGTTCATTTTCCATGGTATCCACGCGGGAAAAACTCTTCAGATCCGCGACGATCTTCGAAACACGCTTGGCTCCTTCCAGCGATTCGGCGATCACGTCGATACCATCGGTGAGGATATACTCTATCTCCCGTGACTTTGCCCCCTTCCCCGAGCTCTTTCCCTCCTCCTCTTCCCGCAGGAAACGGTTGTAGCCGACGATCTGATCAAAGTACTGGGCCAAGACCCGCAGATTACAGGAGATGAACGCCATGGGATTGTTGATCTCATGGGCCACGCCGGCGGCCAATTGGCCGATGGAGGCCAGCTTCTCCTGCTGCCGCAGACGGCTTTCCTTTTCACGGTTCTTGCGAACCTCTTCCACCACCCGTTCTTCCAGTTGCTCGTTCAGTATTCTCAGTTCCTGCCGGGATTCATAAAGAGCCAGTTCGGCAACCTTTCGCTCGGTAATATCCAGGTGGGTACCGGCAACCAACTTCGCCGTGCCGTCATCGTGGCGCTCCACGACTCGCCCCCTGGTCAGAATCCAACGCCACTCCCCCGAACTGTTCAGCAGGCGATGTTCGGCCTCATAAGCAGGAGAGTGCCCGGCGAGATATTCCTTCAAGATTCCCCGTACCACCGGCAGATCATCGGGATGAACCAGAGATTCCCAGGTCATGATATCCAGAATCAGATCCTTGGCCTCATAACCCAGCATGGTCGCCCATTCGTCACTGTAGCGGGCCTTGCCGGTTGCCGGCTCCCAGTGCCAGAGCCCCAGACGCCCTCCCTCAACCGCCAGGCTCAACCACTCCCGCTTGTCACGCAGTTCCGTGGCGGCGGCATGCAGAAACCGGTTCCGCTCCGCCACCATGGAGAAGTGTATAGGACCCCCTTCCAGCATGAAGGTGACCGTAACCCTTTGGTGATTGGCGGCGGTGAGCAGGTAGTGCGATCCGGAGACGACTCCCGGAGTCGACATCTGGATATCCAGTCCGCTCACGGAGAGGGTTTGCTTGATCTCTCCGGCAAGGACACCGGCCATTTCCGCAAGAGCGTCATGAATTATCTCCGGCTCATCGATATCCTCAATTCCGGTCATGCGGCCGGCCAGTATGCCGGCAAGAGTCGTGGGGCAGTGAATGGAGACAGAGCCTGAGTAGGCGCCGGCAAATCCGGCCGTCGCCGACGTGGAATTATTAAACTCAGTGGGAAGCGTGGTGTTCTCCGCCGGAGTTGCCGGACTGAGCTGAGTCATGGTCTCAAGCACCCCTGCCGCCATCTGGGCCAGATAGCCCGGCACGACCTGGCGATACTCGGCGTCACCGGATTTTGTCGCGCCCACGACATTGAAAAAATTCCGGAGAGCATTTACAAACGGCTGCATCTCCTGCTCTTGCTGCGGCAGCGGTTCCATCATCATCTCCCCTTTCCCGGCTTCGAACCGTACAATTCATCCATCCCGGCCACTTGTCATGTTCTGCCGCAAAACGGATAATGTAGCGCCTCTCCCTTTTTACATCTCTTTTCAAGGGATGCCAAGCTAATTTATCATCATATTTGCGCCACTGGTGAGTGGAACCTATTCGGATGATGCTCCTTGACACCCCTTCCCTTCATTCCTATATTCCTAAACATCAACATGCAAAGGAGCGTCCCCATGATTAGCCCCGAAAAGATGACCATCAAGAGCCAGGAAGCCCTCTCCGCCGCCCAACAGGACGCTTCCCGCCGGGGAAACGGCGCGGTGGAACCGGAACACCTTCTTCTGGCCCTTCTGGAGCAGGAGGGAGGCATCGTGCCTCCCCTCCTGCAAAAGATCGGCGTCAACCCCGGCGGAGTGAAAGTGTCCCTGGAGACAGCGCTGAAACGGTTCCCCCAGGTGTCCGGAGCCGCCCAGCAAATCATTTCCCAACCGCTGTACCGGGTACTGGAGGGAGGGCTCAAGGAGGCTGACCTCCTCAAGGATCAGTTCATCTCCACGGAACACCTCCTGCTGGCTCTCATGGAGGTAAAGGAAACCGGGGCGGCACGGATTCTTAATGACAACGGGGTGACCCGGGATCTGCTGCTCAAGTCGCTCCGGGAGCTGCGGGGAGACCAGCGGGTAACGGATCAGAACCCGGAGGAGAAATACCAAGCCCTGGCAAAATACAGCCGTGACCTCACCGATCTGGCGCGGAAAGGGAAACTTGACCCGGTCATCGGCCGGGACGACGAGATCCGGCGGGTGATCCAGGTGCTGGCCCGGCGGACAAAGAACAATCCGGTTCTCATCGGCGAGCCGGGGGTGGGAAAGACCGCCATAGTGGAGGGTTTGGCACAGCGGATCATCTCCGGCGATGTCCCCGAAGCGCTCAAGAACAAGCGGGTTCTCTCTCTGGATATGGGGGCGCTCATCGCCGGGGCCAAGTACCGGGGTGAGTTCGAGGATCGTCTCAAGGCGGTGGTGAAGGAGGTGACCAAGTCGGAAGGGGCGATCATCCTCTTCATCGACGAACTCCATACCCTGGTGGGGGCCGGCGCCGCCGAAGGGGCCATGGACGCCTCCAATCTCCTCAAGCCGGCCCTGGCGCGGGGGGAACTTCACTGCGTCGGCGCCACTACCATAAACGAGTACCGGAAGTATATTGAAAAAGATGCAGCCCTGGAGCGGAGGTTTCAACAGGTTTACGCCGCCGAACCCAGCGTGGAGGATACTATCGCCATCCTTCGTGGACTCAAGGAGCGTTATGAGACCTTTCATGGTGTCCGGATCAAGGACAGCGCCATCATCGCCGCGGCGACCCTTTCGGACCGATACATCACCGACCGATTCCTCCCTGACAAGGCCATTGACCTCATCGACGAGGCGTCCAGCCGGCTCCGGATCGAGGTAGATTCCATGCCCATGGAGATCGACGAGGTGGAACGGCGGGTAATTCAGTTGGAGATCGAACGGCAGGCCCTTATCCGGGAAAAGGAAGATCTCCATGCCCAGGAACGGCTCAAAAAACTCTCCGATGAACTGGAGACGCTGAAGGCCGAGTCCGCCGTTCTCCGGAACCACTGGCAGCAGGAGAAGGTGGGAATAAAGGCGATCAGCGAACTGAAGCTGAGGATCGAGGAAAAGAAGGAAGAGTCCAAGAGAAGCGAACGGGAAGGGAATCTGGCCCGCACCGCCGAGATTCGTTACGGCGAAATCCCTTCCCTGGAGCGGGAGATGACCCAGCGAAACCGGGAACTTGAAGAAAGCCAGAAGGAGGGGAAGATGCTCTCCGAAGAGGTGGATGCCGACCTCATCGCCCAGATCGTGGCCAAGTGGACCGGCATCCCGGTGAACCGGATGCTGGAATCGGAATCGGAGAAGCTGGTGAAGATGGAGGAGCGGCTCCGGAGCAGGGTGGTGGGGCAGGACGAGGCGCTGGTCCTGGTAGCCAACGCGGTGCGTCGCTCCCGCGCCGGGCTCTCGGATCCCAACCGCCCCATTGGCTCTTTCATCTTCCTTGGTCCCACGGGGGTGGGAAAGACCGAGACCGCCCGAACCCTGGCCGAGTTCCTCTTTGACGACGACCAGGCCATCGTCCGGATCGACATGAGCGAATACCAGGAGAAACATACCGTAGCCCGGCTTATCGGCGCTCCTCCCGGTTATGTGGGATACGAGGAGGGGGGGCAGCTCACCGAGGCGGTGCGGCGACGCCCCTATTCCATCATCCTCTTCGACGAGATCGAAAAAGCTCACCCGGAGATCTTCAACGTCCTCCTCCAGCTTCTGGACGACGGCCGGCTCACCGACGGGCAGGGGCGGACCGTGGATTTTCGGAACTGCGTGGTCATCATGACCAGTAACCTGGGCTCCCACTGGATTCAGCAGTACAGCGACGATTACGGGCGGATGAAAGCCCTGGTCATGGAGAGCGTGAAGGAGCAGTTCAAGCCGGAGTTTCTCAACCGGGTGGACGAAATCGTCATCTACCACTCCCTCCCCCTGGAGCAGATCACGCGGATCGTGGATATTCAGCTTGGCGGGCTCCGAAAACGGCTTGCCGGGCGGCGCCTGGAGTTAAATGTGGGGGATAGCGCCCGGGAATTCATCGCCAGGGAAGGGTACGACCCGGCCTACGGCGCCCGTCCCCTCAAACGGACCATCCAGCGATGCATCCAGGATCCCCTGTCTCTCATGATACTGGAAGGGAAGTTTCAGGAAGGAGATACGGTTCAGGTAGAGCTCTCCGTCACCGGCGAAGGGCTGGAAATACATAAAGGGTGAAGGGTGAAGGGTGAAGGGTGAATGGTGAAGGGTGAATAAGTGCGTCGGCTTGCAAGCCTCAACGGTTTTTTCACCATTCACTCTTCACCATTCACGTTTTTCAGCTAATTCATCGGCGATCATCTCCGCCTGTTTGAGCACTGTTTCGGTGGCAAGCAACTGCATGTCCGGAGGATAGCCGAATTGACGTAAGGTTCTTTTCACGATTACCTTCAGCTTGGCCCTGACGCTTTCTTTTATGGTCCAGTCGATGGAGGCGTTTTCCCTGACCCGCTGCGTCAAGACCACCGCCAGTTCCCGCAATTTATCAGCCTGCATCAGTTCCCTGGCGCTGTCGTTGTTGGCAACCGCCGTATAAAATGCATATTCGAATTCCGACAGTCCCAGCGTTTTGGCTTCATCATCCGACGCAACAATTTCCTTGCTGATTCTGATCAACTCATCCATGACCTCGGCAGCGGTCAGGATCTTGTTGTGATATCTTCTGATGGCGCTTAGGGTGGGGAATGGCAATGGCAAAAGCCTGTGAAAGAGCCGCAACCTCGTTGAGGTAACGCTTCTTGCCGTCATCCAGACCCAGAATATGATCCTCCGCCGCCAGGATCATTGATAGTTTTTGTGAAGTATTCGCGGCGAAGTAATCCTCGTAGGCAAAGCCGTGATACATGGCCGACACCACTTCAATTTTCACCAACATGAGGCGCACCGCCTGTTCCTGCGCCAAGGTCGGATCGCCTTTGCCGCCGGCATCAGAGTAAAACGACAAGGCTTTCTTCAGATCGGAAGCGATCCCCAGATAATCCACCACCAATCCGCCGGGCTTGTCGCCGCACACCCGGTTCACCCGCGCAATGGCCTGCATCAGGTTACCTGATTGCTACTAATCTGCGGCTGAAAACCGTTCATCCTTCGACAGGCTCAGGACGAACGGTTTTCAGCTCTGCAACTGGCCGATTTTCCGTTCATGGTGAGCTTGTCGAACCATAAGCCGCAGATGAGTAGCAATC